>JALEUF010000198.1 GCA_022781015.1 Caryophanales bacterium | reverse complement strand
TGATTTAAATGCAAAAGGTAATTATAAAGGAATTTCCGACACTTCTTTTAAAAAGATTGATAATAGTCAAAATGAATATATTAAAAACCATGTGAATTTGCCTAATTATGTTCCAGACAAGGATTATGCCGATTATTTCTTTGCTTCTGAATTTAAGTATTCAGGTTTCTGCAAAGTATTAATCAAGGTAGATTTTGGAACTTCAGGAGACAATAAAGGAAAACCTATATCTATTCGAGTTGCTGTTGCTCCTTACCTTTCAAATAAGCATAAAATATACGTTTATCCAGAATTCTATAAAAATGGCGAACCATTTGATTTCTCTTATTACATTGATAACGAGACAAAATTAATAGATCCAGAAAATAATGCCAAATTAATGAAACATCAAATAACTTCATTTGAAGTTCTTGCATCTAATGATTATCAGCTAGACGGCAACCAAGATATTTCAGTGGTGGGTACTGCTGGAACAATGAAATTATCTAAGTACTTATCTGATTATGAAATTTTGGATCATTTGACGAACGCACGTATAATCATTTCTGGAAGCAAGCCAAAGAGCTATCGACGCCATATGGCTTGTTGGCAAAAAGGTCTATTCTCTCAATATAACAAAGAATAGTTGGTTTCAGTAATTGTATTTTAACTAGGACAGGTTAATTTCTGTCCTTTTTATTTCTTTTACATTGTAAATATATAAGTAAGTATTAATGAAACAAAAAACATTTGACTATTAAGTACTCATAAATGCAGTAGTTATATAAACATGCACCTAATTAATTTCATCGCCATATTTATTCACTTAGTTTTAAGTTATTTATATCTAGTTTTTAATACAAGATGTATTGACTTTCTTTACTAGATGTTTAATATAGTAAGTATGAAAGCTACTAAATTTCCATTACCACAATATACATTAGCCCAGGATTTGTGGAACTCAATCTCTCATGGGGCTGGAGCAGTATTTGTTGCAATAGGAGGGGGATTCCTTATCCAAAAGGCTGCTCTTACTGGTTATTGGTTAAATATATTGTCTATATCCATATATGTATTCGGAGTATTCCTTATGTTTACTATTTCTTGCATATATCATGGGTTAGCCAAAAACAAAGGCAAGCAAGTACTTAGGGTAATTGACCATGATACGGTCTATGGGGCTATTATGGCTACTTATGTACCTTATTGCCTTATATCTTTATCTAATGTCCCTGATACTTCATTTCCTTGGGGATATGTCTTGTTAGGTATTGTCTGGGCTGGATGCATAACTGGAATAACACTTAATTCAGTCAATATGAAGAAATTCAATATATTGAGCATTTCTTTATATGTAATATTAGGATCTACTATTTGTTTAGCATTCTATCCTCTTGCCTTAACTCTTCCTATGGGAGGGCTTCTTCTACTTGTTTTTGGAGGAGTTTCCTTCTGGATTGGAGCAGTTCTTTATGGACTTGGAGGAAAGAAAAACCTCTGGTTTCATTCAGTCTTCCATTTCTTTGTCCTAATTGGGGCAATATTAATGTTCTTCTCGATTTATTTCTATGTTCTTTAATCTTTGATAATTAATTCGATTGGGCAGTGATCAGACCCATTAATATCATTTAATATCAAGCTATCGGCTACATTATCAATAAATCTAGATGAAACTAGAAAATAATCTATTCTCCATCCAGCATTTCTAGCTCTAGAATTAAATCTATATGACCACCAGGAATATTTAATTGTCTCAGGATAAATATATCTAAAAGTATCGATAAATCCTAAATCAAGCAAAGAAGAAAAAGCATTCCTTTCTTCTAAAGTATAACCTGCATTATGCTCATTTGATTTAGGGTTTTTAATATCGAGAGGATTATGGGCAACATTAAGGTCGCCACAATATATAACTGGTTTAATTTTATCTAATTTAGATAGATAAGATGCCATCTTCTTTTCGAATTCAAGTCTAAAATCTAGCCTAATTAGATTCTCTCCTGAATTAGGAGCATAAGCCCCAACTAGATAGAAGGAGGGGTATTCTAAAGTAATGATTCTACCTTCTTCATCATATTCGTTATTATCTAATCCAAAATGAATGGATAAAGGTTCTTTTTTAACTAGAAAGGCAACTCCAGAATATCCTTTCTTAATTTTAGATATAGTAAAAATAGATTTATAAGCAGTGGATTCAAATTTAGATCCTAATGGATAAGATAATTCTGATAATTTAGTTTCCTGAAGGAAAACAATATCGGCATCCAAACTATCTAATGTATCTATTAACCCCTTTTTTAAAATGGCCCGAAGACCATTGATATTAAAAGAGACTATCTTCATTTCATTAAGCCTTTTAGGAAAGCTTTGTTTTCGCTAGTCAAAGAATCGTCTAAGAATGCTAAAGCCATTATTCTTCTACCAATTCTAGTATAGAAATAATAGGCCCCTTTATATTCTTCTACCTTTTTTAGCATTTCATATTTGATTCTAATTAGAGGTACAACCATTTGGTTAGTCTGGAATTCAATTCTATCAGAATAGAATTCAAGCCTATTTTCTTCTTTCTTACTATTTTTATAGAAAATAATAGGAATTAGAAAATAATCCGCGAGGAATAGTAATATTAATAAAGCACCTGCGATTATTACCATTATAGGTAGCATAAACATATCAGGATTATTTAATCCTATTGCTAATATAGTCCCAATAATTACAAATATTAATCCTGATATTAAAGTAAACATATTGAATATCTTGTTAGTTATGCCTAATAGATGGACATAATGGATGTATCTAAGGTTATTCTTACCCTGCACAACTAGGATAGGTTCTTCTTTAATTTCGTTCATAGGCAATGCTTCTCACTCCTTTATATAACGGGATTAACAATATCCCTATAATTATGCTACTAAGTAATCCTACACCAATTCTAGAAAATAGTTCAATAATTACGAAGGTGTATGGATAGCCAATAATAAGTGCATCTAGATATAAGGCCAATGTATTTACTAAAGTAGTTAATAAGGCCCCAATTAATAAAGTAACAAAATACATCACCTTATTATCCATTAAATCCTTATCTTTTCTTTTATATAGATAACTAATTAATCCAATGAATAATCCCCTTATAGCAGGAGCAATAATCCAAATAGGAGTAGTTAAAGTAATCCCAAATTTTATGAATTGGTTTAATAATTCTCCTAGTATTGAGACGATTAATCCATCAACTGGTCCATATAGAAGTGCAGTTAATATAGTGGCAAGAGGGCCTAATCCTATCTTTATATTTCCGATACTAAAAGATAAGTAAGTCAAAACGACATAGACTCCTATTAGCATGCCATCGCTAACAAGGCGTTTAATGATTTTATTTCCCATAAGTATTCCTTACTGGGAGGCTAAGTGTTAAGCGGCTGCGATTAGACACCGCGACTATTGTCTTCGTTTAATGGCGACCTCCCATCCATTAACACTTGACGCGTCTAATCTACTCTTAACTATTTGATTATAGCTTAATAAATCATATTTAGGTAGACACTAGTACCTTCTATAGATCTCTTATATCCAGGGATAAAAGCAAATCCAACTCCGATCAAAAGAATAATAAATCCACCGATAATATAGAATAATTCGTATTTTTTAATCTTGAATGTCTTATTTAATATTACATAGATTAGGTAAATCACTATTGGGGTTAATATTAAATTTAGTATTATCCCAATTAATGAATAATAGGAAGCTGGCTCCTCTAATCTAGTTGAAGCATTGCTAATTGCATTGATTAGGAAGCTAGAAGCAATAATCAAACTATAATATTTGTTTCTTGCCCCAGGAGTGCCACTATATTCGCCACTAGGATCATCAACAAAGAAATTATAGAAGATAGATAACCCTAGCATTATTACAACCATTATTGATTCTAATATGGTAGGCATTAAGTTAAAGTCTTTAAAATCGATATGGCCACATCCAACAATGTAATTGCCTAATGTTGCATCAACTAATGTAAATGGGAAATGGGGCAAATATCCTTGAGTCAATAAGCTTATAAAGGCATTTGGATATAAGCTAAATTCAACTGAACTATATTTATTGACTAGTGAAGTAATTACAGTTGGGAAAATAGAAACTACATAAGTACCTAATATAAGGAAAACGGCACTAGTTACAAATGAATTACCCATCTGGATAAAGGTGGAGTTAAATAAATAGGCAAATATAAATATGACACATAATGGCAAATAAGCAGCTGCATAATAACCAAATCTATAGACATATTTGACTGCATTTTCACCGCTAGTATAAATAGGGGCAGTTTCAGTTACATATCTAATGCCAAATAAACCAATAGAAATCCAATATGAAAGAGTAAATATAGCTAATATCAAGACCATATAGAATAAGTGGTGATGCCTTCTAATAGATTTCCTATTTAATGGAAGATGATAGAAGCAATCACTAGAATTCTTCTTATATTTATATAGATTGACTTTAAAAGATATAAATATGACAAAGGCCATCATTGGATAATAGATATAAAGCAATCCTGAACCTAATGTATTAACATCTTCGCTACGATACCAAGTCCCGTTATTTTCTGGATGATATAAATGACAAGTTAGGAGTTCATAGGCAAATATGATGGTAAATAATATGGTTAATACCAAAAATAAGACAAGATTCTTCTTGGTTAGGTATTTTAAATATTTCTTATTCATTGTCATTTCCCTCCATGGAAGCTAGCTTCATCCTAGAAGCAAATACTTCATCATTTTCTAATGGGACTTCTTCTAGCAAAGTAGGATTCTTGCCCTTTAATTTTTCATAAGCTTCCTTATTTTCCATTACGACTACATTATAAATAGATCCGATTTGACGGAAGGAAACTACCTTAAATCCTAGATTAGCAAAGAAAGCTTCATCCAAGGAGGAAGGATATGCAATCTGGTATTTAACTAGGTTAGAAGATAAATCGTCTTCATTGCCATCTGCTTTTAGATTTCCTTTATATAAAAGAAGGAAACGGTTGGCTAATCTATCTAGGCAAGCTAGGTTATGGGTTGCAATTACAATTGTCTTACCATCGCTACCTAGTTTAACTATCTTTTCCTTGATGCTTTCTAAAGCAA
>JALEUF010000146.1 GCA_022781015.1 Caryophanales bacterium | reverse complement strand
GGCGCCATAAGAGCATATACTTCATACATGTATGCAAAACACATCGAACCTATTAGAAAAAACATGGTGTCATTTGATGATGTTGTATTAGCAATGAAATTAACAGGTGATTCTCTTTCTAACGCCTATAAAGAAACCTCGCTAGGTGGATTGGCGAAGATATTGAAATAAAAATTCTACTTATGATATTTATTTTTCGTTTATAATCAAAACATCAAAAGGAGGGCATCATTATGACGCCTAGAAAAGACAGAAACAAAAACATCGAATTATTCCACATGTTTAATGTTATTTGCCTATATGTTGGATTAGCAGCTTTAGGACTATACATGTTAATAATCATAATCGCATCGATCATTAATAAGTCAACCGGACCACTAATAAACCTATTATATATATTCGGCGCCCCGGGGATGTTTTTAGGATATTTCTTGCTTGAACTTCTTATTGATAAAATCGAATTAGATGCCGAAAGAAATGATTTATTAAGACAAAATAAAAAAGAAGCCCCAGTTACTCCTGAAGCCCCGAAAGAAGAAAATATCGAGCAATAATTTATTTTAGATAGAAAACCCTATCTTTATTTCTTGGTTTTGCCTCTATATGAGCAGTTTTGCTATACCCAAGGCAACAATGCCCAATTCCTTCATAATTACCTTTAATTCCTAAACTTTTAAGGAATTCTTTTCCTTGCTCAGTTTCAAATTCTTCCTTAGCGCGGTGAATCCAAATAGAATCAACACCTAAACTTTCTGCTTCATTCATCATGTTCCCTAACGCTAAAGAACCATCATAGACATGGGTAGGAACATCTTTATTAGCTAAAACGATAATAACACAAGGAGAGCCATAGAAGGGATCAGTTCCAACTCTACCCATAATAGAAGCATTAAATTTAGATAATTCTTCTATTTTCTCTTTATTTGTAATTACAACAAATATAGGTGATTGTAATCCTAATCCACTTGGGGCGTATAACCCTGCTTCTATAATCTTATTTAATTTATCTTCTTCTACTTCTTTAGTTGAAAAAGACCTGCAACTTCTTCTATTTTTCAATGTATCTAAGATATCCATATCCTCAGCTCCTATTTATATTCTAATACGAAATTAAGAACAAGGTTTTAGGAAGTTACTAAGGACGTCCTTAGTAAAGACGTCCTTAGTAAAAATTATATTGATTTTATCGAATGTTTTCATAATTAAAAAGGACTTGTTGTTAAGCAAGTCCCTTAATCAATTCTATATTTATTTTACTTCTTCAACTTCAGTTGGAACTTCTTTTCCAAGACGTTGTGCTCTGCGTAAGGCTCTTTCGGCATCTTTGTCGCCTTCTTTTGCAAAGTAGGCAAGGAAGAACACTCCAATTAAAGCCCCGACGCCTAATAGAATCATGCCCCAATATCTATATCCCATATGGGACCATGGGGTGAGCCAAATCGCTTCCGAATATAAGATCCAGTTATCGGAATAGACAACAGGAAGGTGTTCCCCTACTATCCCAAGAATTAAAAAGAATAGACCGACAAAGGCAATGAAAGAAGCAATCGTATAGACTACCATTTCCTTTGTTTTGATTTTCGAATTTGATTTGCTCATATTAATTAGCCTCTTTTAATTAAGCGGATTTTACTTCGCTTTCTTTAGCTTTAGCAGCAGCTTCGTTATCAAGCTTGACTTGTTCTAGTAAACCATTGATTAATTGTGGGTAGCAAGCACGGAAAGTTGCTTCGCAATCACGAACATATAGATTGATGGTTTCAGAAGTTTCTCTCATGACGTCTGGGAATTTCTTTCCAGCTGGGAGGTCTCTTCTTCCAGTCATCATTTCCATTAAGGCAACAATCTTGTCTTCCATGTTTTTATAAACAGCATCGGTCTCTTTGGCTTGGCCACGGACAAAATTGATGTTTCCAATGACGGTTTGGATATCGTTACCGATGAATTTGCTAGCTGGAGATTCAGCACCTTTGGCTTCGTTTCTAGCTTGGTTATATTCATTGAACAGGCGATTTAAGTCATTTACTAAAGTCAAGAAAGCAACCCCACGATACATAGCATCTTCGGCCTTGGCAACTTTTTCGGCTTCAGCAACATCAAGATTCTTGCTATGTCCATCATTAAGGATTCCATTAATCATGGAAGTAATGTTTTCATGTATTGGCAATACGTGCTTATAGATAGCTAAGTGTTGGTTATGGTCAACCCTTAGTCCGTCATCAGCAAGCTTCAATATGGTAGAATTATCGCCATAGACTTCAGCATAGAAATCACGGATGGCCTTTTCTAGCTTTTCTCCATTTTCGCCAGAATGATCGATAATATCCTTTAAAGGAGTATGTTGATCAACTTCAACAAGGATGGAACGCTTCTTTTCTTCGAATAATTTGGTATCGAATGTTTCTTTCTTGAGGCAATACTCAAGTGTGTCCCTGACCGCTACGTTATAATGTAGCAATGTGGTAAGTACTTCACTAATTTGATTCATTTATTTTTTCCTTCTTTATTAGTTTTGGAACTATCCTCCAATGGGTATAGCACCTTTTCTAGGTCATAAACATGGTCAACGACATGCTTGGCTCTTATTTTAACGCTATTTGGAGAATGTGACATACAATAACTATTCTCGTGAAATTCGTCAAACATCGGCGCGTCGTTGCCAGAATCACCGATAACTAATACATTTTGTGAGGAATATCCTAAATAGTCAAGGTATTTTCTCACTCCTGAGGCTTTTGAACACCCCTTTGGGGTGATTTCAATAAACTGATTAAGCCAAGTAAATTCGAAATCAGCGAACTTTTCAGCCAATTCCTTAGTAAGGACTTCCGCTAATTCTTTTTTCTTCTTAGTTAGACCAATCAAGACCATTATTTTATTCGTCTCACCTTTTTCAATCTCGTTATAGAAGACATGGTCACTTCTAACAAACGGTTCCCTATAGACGCCCTGGAATGCTTCATATAAGAAATAGACAAAATTAGTAATATGATTAACCTTAGTCCTAGTCATGACAATTGGACGCGTTTTAGAAGAAAGCAAGATTAATCCTGGGTCATAATTTAGACGTAAATAGGAAATAAGGGATTTGAGTTTAGTAGAATCAAAGAAAGATTCTTCAATTACCTTCCCTCCTATTTTGATAAATGTTCCGTCGTTGCCAATCCAATCAAGATTAAAGGGGCATTTCTTCTCTAATTTAGAAGCAAAATTAAAACCCCTGGAACTAACAACTACTACCTTGCCTCCATTAGAAGCAAACCTGGTGAGGAATTCTTTGTTTTTCTTAGGGATTAGTCTCAATCTTTTCTTTGGATAGAATAAGGTTCCGTCTAAATCAGTCGCGATTACTTTAATCATGCCTTGATACTATACTCTAAATGTATTTAGAGAAAAAGAAAAAGCTACTCCACCACCGAAATAGCAAAGTAGCCTTAACTAATTTATTTCAATTTGTTTTCGGCCTGGATGACGCCATATCCGCCATCAAGACGCTTATAGGCAACCGAGACTTCGTCATCATCTTCATCAAGATATAGGAAGAATGAATGTCCTAAAGCTTCCATTCTAGTAATAGCTTCATCTAGAGTCATTGGATCAAGATAGATGGATTTAGTTCTTACAACTTCTTCGTCATCATCTTCATCTTGGATAAAGTTTTCAAAAGCAAGGGCTTTTCCTAAAGATTCGGATTCTTTTGTCTTTTCCATCCTGGTCTTTAGTTTTCTCATTTGGCCTTCAAGTTTATCTACAGCAAGGTCGACCGCGGCATATAGATCGTTATCCCTTACCTCTGCACGGAAATCCATTCCCTTGGTGAAAATGGTAATTTCCACTTTGGCACCGACATTGTAGCTTCTGACTACAGCGCGGCAAGTTACTTCGCTAGGGTTAGCAAAGTATTTGTCCATCCTGGACAACTTCTTTTCGATGTCGGCGTGAATAGAATCGGTGACATCGATGTTCTTTCCAATTATTTGGTATTTCATAATATCTGCCCCTCCTAAGGGCTTACACCATTATTTTAAATTAAATTTCATAACTTCAAATACCAAAATGAAAACTTTATACATTTTTTAACCAAATGTAGATTTTTCTTTTATATAAAAAGAAGCATTATATCGATATTTTTAATGGGATTTGCGATTTAGGAAAAATTTCTTTAATTCTTCAACTTTGTCTAATCTTTCCCAAGGCAAATCAATGTCAGGACGTCCGAATACCCCGTAATTACAGATATCAGCATATTTCCAAGTTGGTTCATTTAATTTGAAAGAAGAGATAATCGCGCCTGGTCTAGCATCGAAATAAGTCTCGATTGCCCTAAGTATATCTTCATCATCATAATGGCTAGTCCCGAATGTAGATAAAGATAATGACATTGGCTTAGCGACTCCAATCGCGTAGCTAAGTTGGACTTCTAATCTAGAAGCAGCCCCTGCCGCAACAAGGTTTTTAGCAATATATCTAGCGTAATAAGAAGCACTTCTATCAACTTTGGATGGGTCTTTCCCAGAGAAAGCTCCTCCACCATGCCTAGAAGATCCCCCATATGTATCAACAATTAATTTCCTTCCGGTTAATCCTGTATCACCTAAAGGTCCACCAATTACAAATCTTCCAGTTGGATTAATTAGATAGTCAAAATCGGTATTTAGATTAAAAGAAACGGCAACCGGAACCATTATCTCGTCATGGACATATTTCTTAAATGCAACCAAATCGGTAGTTTCATCATGCTGAATTGACATCAATACAGTCTTTATCCTGATGTTATTTGGATCAGTATAATCGATGGTAACCTGTGATTTCATATCAGGTCTAGCATGCTTAAACTTGCCTTCTTTTCTTAGGTTTGTGGCAGTTCTTACTAGTTTATGGGCAATAGTAAGAGGAAGAGGCATATAACCTTCGGATTCGTTTGTCGCATAGCCAAACATTATCCCCTGGTCACCAGCCCCCATGTTTAAGGTATCTTCATGCTTAACGCCCATCGCAATATCGCTAGATTGAGTATTTACACGTATTTCAATCTTGCATGTATCCGCCCCAATCCCAATTTCAGGAGATGTATAGCCAATTTTGCGTAATGTATCCCTAGCAATCTTTTCATAATTAGGGACTACATTTGAATTAATGGTAATCTCTCCTCCAATTAAGACAAATTCCTTAGTTGCAAAAACTTCACATGCTACATGGGCATATTTATCAATT
>JALEUF010000110.1 GCA_022781015.1 Caryophanales bacterium | reverse complement strand
GCGAGCAGTGTTGGGATTGGAGCATCTTTATTAAGCAAGGTCCCAGTTGAAACAAACGCGGAGGAAGCCCCTAAAACCTGGATGTTCAGGGCACAACTAAATCTAGGAGATGCTTCTCCAAATAAGGAAGGTAATCTATTTGGTGAAGATGCGATTGATGGGGTTAAGTTCCATTATTGGGGAACTGGTCTAGATAAGACAGTCGATGCTTCTTATATGGGATTTGATATCAATGATATTTATGGTGTAAATGTATCGTTAGCCGATAGTGAAGTTATTAGCGGGGCCCAATGGATTTTCCATCAAAAAAATGCTGGTGACAAATATTCTGTAGACATTACAAGTTTTGGATTTAGAAATACTCCTACTCTAGATAAAGATACAGAATATTCTGTTATTGAGTGGGCATATAAACATGAATGGACTAGTGATGGCCATTGGAATTTTGCTGCTGGTTTGGGTTCTTCTATAGATAAATTACCTATAAATATAAAAGGCGAATCAGCTGTCGAATTTGCCAAAGAACCTCAAAATAACGTTTTTGCCATTAGGAATTTTGCTTATCCAGAAGGCAGTACCCTAATAGAAACCAATGTCGGAGATAGTATTCATTTTAGAAGATTATTCTATGAGCTTGCTTCTAGAGGTTCTGGAAAAAATATTGTCATTAGTGGAAGCTCTAACTGGCTTGAGCTCAATTATGGCACTTATGATTTTGTATTTAGAGACAATTCGATAGAAATAAAAAAGTATGTCGATGCTTTCGATACCTACATCTATTACGTGACAAATAGTGGTGAAGCTACTAATGATTATATCTATTCCTGGGGTGGGTCGATGCAGTTCGGTGCCTTCCCTGGAACTAAGATTACCGAAATTACCGAAGTAAAGGAAGTTACTGGCGGGGTACTTCATTTCCAAGGTGGTTCCGATAAGAAATTAATCTACAAGATTCCTCTGCAAACTGGTTATCCAACTGGCGATAACATGTTCATGTTTAATAACGGAACTAGCGAATATAAATCAGACGAGAGATCAATTACGGAAACTGCTACCTATTGGTGGACCGGCCCAGCTAATATGGAAGCAACTAGCGGCTTAGAGTTCCTTCTAGAGGCCGAAATAATTAGAAATTCTGCCGCAAATACTTCTATATGCAACATCAGCAGTACGGATGCAAAGAAGATTGTTGATGCCTATAATTCATTAAGCGAATCGATAAGAACAATCTATATTGATTCATCTTCTACATTCACTTGGACTTCAATTGAAATGAAAGACAATACCTTAGTTAGCTACAAAGCTATTGTTGAAAGGCTAGCGTTAGTTAGTGGCGTCTCCGTAGCAGGTTCTTCCTTAATCAACTTAGGCAACCATCCAAACTTCAATATAACTGTTCCTTCAATATTAGTAGTTATAGTTGTAGCTGGGACAATAACTACTGCAACATTAATAATCCTAAAGAAAAGAAAACATAATTAATTAGGATAATATATCTTAGGCGCAGGGCGACTTGCGCCTTTTTATAACTAAATAGTCAAATAGTATCAAAGTGTAGTGTTATCTAATCCAATTAAAAAAATTTAGCACTCTGACCTTGACACTGCTAAAAGAATGATTATTATGTTTATTGTCATTAAGAAAGGAAAACTAAAAAATGATTAAACCATTATTAGATTATGTCTTGCTAGAGAAATTGCCTAGCGAGAAAAAAGTAGGGTCAATATACCTTGCTTCCGAAAAGAAAGCCGGAAATATCGCTACTGTTGTAGCCGTATCTTCTTCCAAGGATAAGGATGGTAAACCTGTTGAATTATCCGTCAAGGTTGGGGATAAGGTTATATACCGCGAATATTCTGGAACTGAATATGAAGAAAATGAGCATAAATATCTATTAATCAAGAATGAAGATATTCTTGCTATTGTTGAATAAGAAGGTAAATAAAAATGGCTAAGGAAATTAAATTAGGGAAATCCGCGAGGGATTTGATGCTTGAAGGCGTCGATACCCTTGCAAATACTGTCAAACTAACCATTGGTCCAAAAGGACGCAATGTCGTACTTGATAAAGGTTATGGTTCACCTCTTATCACTAATGATGGAGTTACCATTGCCAAAGAAATCGAATTAAAAGATAACTTTGCCAATATGGGTGCAAAGCTAGTCTATGAAGTCGCCAATAAGACCAATGATGCAGCAGGGGATGGAACTACAACCGCAACCTTACTTGCCCAATCTATTATCCATCGTGGCATTGATGCTGTTGAAAAAGGCGCAAACCCTGTATTTGTTAGACAAGGTATTGAAAAAGCTGGTAAGGAAGTTGCTTCCAAATTACTAGAAGAATCTAGACCAGTCGATACCAATGAAGATATCGAATCTGTTGCTACTATTTCTAGCGGTGATGCCGAGATTGGCCATCTAATCGCCGAGGCTATGGAAAAAGTCGGCAAGAACGGCGTTATCACTGTTGATGATTCTAAGGGTATCGAAGATGAATTAAGTCTTACCCAAGGTATGGAATTTGATAAAGGCTATATTTCTCCATATATGGTAACTGATAGAGAAAAGATGATTGCCGAACTAGATGATGCCTATGTCTTAGTTACTGATCAAAAGATCTCTAATGTACAAGACTTAGTTCCATTGCTACAAGCTAATATCGATGCCGGGAATAAGCCAATATTAATCATTGCCGATGATTTGGATGCCGATGTAACTTCTACAATCGTAGTCAATAAGCTACGTGGAACATTCAATGTAGTTGCAGTCAAGGCTCCTGAATTTGGTGATGCCCAGAAAGCTGCTCTTCAAGATATCGCTATAATGGCTGGTGCTAAATTCATCTCCAAGGATCTATCCATGGAAATAAAGAATGTCACCATGGAAGATCTTGGAAAAGTCAAGAAAGCTACTATCAAGAAAGATAAGACTACTCTTGTCGGTGGAGAAGGAAGCAAGAAAGAAATCAACGATAGGATTTCTGAGCTTGCCCATCAACATGAAGTCGCTACTAGCGATTATGATAAGAAAGCCCTTGCCAAACGTATTGCTAAGCTCTCTGATGGAGTTGCCGTACTTAAGGTTGGTGCCCTTACCGAATCTGAATTAAAAGACAAGAAACTCCGTATCGAAGATG
>JALEUF010000099.1 GCA_022781015.1 Caryophanales bacterium | reverse complement strand
CTTGCGTTGCCGATTATAGTGCAGGTAAGGATTTAGAGAAAGTACTACACTTGATAATCCAAGGCATTGCAATCAATGAATCCCTTAAATTAAGAGAAAACCAAAATCCATTCTTAGATTAATATGAAATCAAAATTAAAGAAAACCATCGCCCTAGTCCTTGTTGGAGGATCTGGAGAAAGGTTTGGAAAAGAAAAACAATTTGTTTTGGCTTTAAACCGTCCTTTAATGTCTTTTGCTATCGAAGAATTAGGCCTTTCTCCTTATATCGATGAAATTGTTCTTGTCGGGAAAAAAGGGACTCTAAACAAAACGCTAGAGATAGGGAAGGCTTATGCAAATAACAAACTAAAAGCTGTTATTGAAGGAGGAAAGACTCGTCAAGAATCTTCCTATAAAGGCGTTAAATTCCTTATCGATAGCGGTTTTTCTCCCGATTCAATCGTCTTGATTCAAGATGGAGATAGACCAAATATTACCCAAGAAATGATTAAGGAAAATGTTGAATCCGCCAAAATCAATAAAGCTGCAGTGACTGCTATAAAAGAACCTAATTCGGTTTTTATATCTAATAACGATTACAAAGTAAATTCCTATTTGGATAGAAACGAAATCTATGAGGCACAAACTCCACAGACTTTTGAATTAGGCTTAATTTATAAAGCACATCTTAAAGGAGATAAAAGAAAAGGAATAAGCGATGATGCTAGTTTAGTAAGATTACTTAAAAAAGACGTCGCGATTGTTCCAGGAGACAAAAATAATATTAAAATAAATTACGTTAGCGATCTTAATTATTTCGAATACATCAAAGGAGGGCTAAATAGATGAATGAATATCTTCCTAAAGTAGGCGAATGCGCCATTGGAACTGTTGTTGCTGTCTATTCTAGCTATGCTATCCTCCTTTTTGATGAAGGATGGACAGGATTGCTACATATAAGCGAAGTATCTTTTAACTACATCCGCTCATTTACCTCTTTCATAACCATTGGAAGTATCTATAATGTCAAGGTCATTGATGTTAACAAGGAGACAAAAAGTGTTAGGGTCTCCTTGAAACAAATGACTCCAAGCGAAAGACATGCAACCTTCCGCCACAAGAAAATCAACGAAAGCGAAATTGATTTCAAGGCATTAGAAGAGGCAAGGCCATCTTGGATAAAAGAGGAATTAACAAATATCGAGGCAAAAGAAAATGATTAAAGTTAATCTAGAACACTTAGGCTTCAAACTAAACGAAGCCGATTTTAAGGAAAAAGTCGCTCAAATCAACACTGCAATTAATGAAAAGACCTTACCAGGAAATGATTTCCTAGGTTGGGCTAATTATCCATACACATACGATAAAGAAGAATTCGAACGTATCAAAAAAGATGCTAAATACATTAGGGAAAACTTTGATTGCCTAGTAGTTGCTGGTATCGGTGGTTCCTATTTAGGAGCTAGGGCCGCAATAGAAGCCATCAATGGTTTATTTAAGGAAAATTCCTTCCCAATCATCTACATGGGCCAAACATTTTCTAGCAAATATGTAGCCCAAGTATTAAAGATGCTTAAGGGGAAGAAATTCGCTATCAATGTAATTTCTAAATCCGGAACAACAACCGAGACCTCGATTGCATTCCGCCTTCTTAGAGAACAACTAGAAGCCCAGATTGGAAAAGAAAATGCTTCTAAAGCTATATTCGCCACTACTGATGCCAAAAAAGGCGCATTATTAGAATTGTGCAAGAAATATGGCTATGAAAGATTTGTCTTACCTGATGATGTCGGTGGACGTTATAGCGTATTCACTGCCGTTGGACTTCTTCCAATGGCTGTTGCAGGAATCGATATTGACGAATTTATGCTTGGAGCCAAATTAGGCAAAGATGAATATGACACTTCTAGTATTAACGAAGCCTATAGATATGCCATTGCTAGACATTACCTATATAAAGAAAAAGGCTATCCAGTCGAAATGTTTGTTAGCTATGAACCAAATCTAGTCCAACTTGGTGAATGGTGGAAGCAGCTTTATGGGGAATCTGAAGGAAAAGACAAATCAGGACTACTTCCAGATTCTGCTACATTTACAACTGATTTACATTCCCTTGGACAATTTATCCAAGATGGATCAAAAGTATTATTTGAGACCGTTCTAGACGTAAAGAATAACGATGAAGAAGTCATTATCCCTCACGATGAAGATAATCTTGATGGATTAAATTATCTAGAAGGCAAATCGCTTAAATTTGTCTCCAATAAAGCCATGGAAGGAACTCTTCTTGCCCATAGTGAAAATGGAGGAGTCCCAAATATCGTTATTGAAATCGATAAGATGGATTCAGGGAATTTAGGTCAACTTCTATATTTCTTCATGAGAGCATGCGCTATGTCGGCTTATCTAAATGGAGTCAACCCATTTAACCAACCTGGCGTTGAAATATATAAGAAGAACATGTTCCATTTACTTGGAAAACCTGGATTCTAAGAATAATAACTAACTTAGACCCAAATGTTAGAGCACCTAACTAAGGGTCTTTTTTAGTGGTTTGCCACCTTAAAAGAGACTACTAAAGCAAGAAAAATGAAAAAAACAAAAAATTCTTCTTTTTTTGCGTTGCTATTCTTTAGTCTTAATGATATATTAGTCAAGCGCGTTTTGCGGACACCCGCGGATGCTTAGCTCAGCGGGAGAGCATCGCCCTTACAAGGCGGGGGTCGTAGGTTCGAACCCTACAGCATCCACCATCTAAGGATTAACGCGCCAATAAACAACATGGGTGAATAGCGAAGTGGCCAAACGCGGCTGACTGTAAATCAGCTCCTTCGGGTTCGGTGGTTCAAATCCATCTTCACCCACCACTATGTTTATTGGGGTGTAGCCAAGCGGTAAGGCAAGAGACTTTGACTCTCTCATACGCTGGTTCGATCCCAGCCACCCCAACCAGTTCCTCCGCTAGCTCAGTGGTAGAGCACTTGACTTTTAATCAAGGGGTCGCGAGTTCGAGCCTCGCGCGGGGGACCAAACATTCTGCCCGGGTGGCGGAATGGTAGACGCAAGGGACTTAAAATCCCTCGAGAGCGATCTCATACCGGTTCAAGTCCGGTCCCGGGCACCAATATTTGAAGGATTCGAGACTGAGGTCTCGTTTTTTTGTACCTTAGAAACGTAATAAAGGTTCGAACCGCCGAACGTTAACTATAACCCCTTGCTTCACCGATAAAAGTTTCTCTACTAAAGGAAGTGGCTTATATGTCTAATTTGCTTTTTGACACAAAAATTGAAGAAATTTTGCCAAAAAAGCCAAAATCGGCAAATTTGTAGAATTTTAGTGTTTCTGCAATGTTCTAGATTACACTACTAGATTTTTTAGCCATGTTAAAATTGGCAAAATGAAGAAAAATAACGATAAAAAGCCACTTTTGTAAGCAGTTCAATAAAAATTTTTAGTGAAATTCTACTTAAAAAGTGGCATCCTAGTATCAAGGAAATAACAAGGGGGTCTTAAAAAGGTATCAAGCAGCCTTTGACCTAAAAGCTATCTCTTCCTGGGTTTCTTCTTTTGCGGGAAAAAAGAAATCGATCATGAAATAACTTGTAGAATTCTCCCTTGTTGTTTCTTTAGAAATTATAAGATTTCAAGACCTTTACTAACGGAGTAATGGTCTTTTTTATACACCCTTGCTTGAATGGGTCTTTTAGATGGCATTTCTTGATTAATGTCCTAAATGGATATTTTCCACCCATCGCGCAGAGTTTTAGATATGTAGACCAAGCCTTTTCGTGATTCTTCCTATCAAGGTTAAAGAATTGGAAGGCCATAACTTGGGCTAAAGTATAATCAATATAATAGAATGGGCATTCAAAGATATGGGCTTGGGTAAGCCAGCGATGTCCTCCCATCATATATGGACAGCCTTTATAGGTTGCAACTTTATATGGAGTGTATTTAAGTTCTAATTCATGCCACTTGGCGTCCCTATCTTGTTTAGAGGCAGTTGGATTTAGATATACCCATTCTTGGAATTCATCTACAGTTGCTCCGTATGGAAGGAAGGAGATGGAATCTGCTAAATGGACATAACGATATTTATCTGGTTCATCAAAGAAAAGGTCCATATATGGTTCTGCAAAGAATTCCATCGACATTGAATGGATTTCGCAGCTTTCCATAGTTGGAGATCTATATTCAGGAACTTTGATATTCCTTGCCATATAGGCTTGGAAAGAATGACCAAATTCATGAGTTAATACATCCACGTCCCCACTAGTTCCGTTGAAGTTAGAGAAAATAAATGGAATCTTATAGACTGGGAAATAAGTCATATAGCCACCACTATTCTTTCCTTCTTTAGCTTCTAGATCCATTACATGATGATCGGCCATATAGGAGAAGAAGAAACTAGTTTCATCTGAAAGGGTATCGTACATCTTTCTAGCGGCTTCGATTTTATCAAGAGTAGTTCCCTTTGGAATTGGGTTTCCTTCTTTAAAATATAGACCCATATCAAATACCTTTGGCCTATAAATCTTGTTTCTCCTAAATTTCTTCTTCATGATTCTAGAAGCAATAGGAGTTACATATTTTTGGATTTCATCTCTATAAGCTGCTACATCTTCTTTAGTGTAGTCAAATCTATTCATCTTGATATAGGCAAGTTCGACATAATTTGAATAGCCCATCTTTTTGGCCATTCTAGTACGTACCTTAACTAACTTGTCATATATTTCTTCTATTTCATCTACTCTAGTTTCTAAATAGGAATAATAAGCCTCTGAAGCTTCTTTTCTTGTAGCCCTATCGACATCTTCCATGAATTTACCCATTTGAGGAAGATTATAGGTAGAACCCCTAAAATTAACTTTGCAAGAAGCAATAAGGGCACTGTATTGAGTCATCAATTTGTTTTCTTCGATAGCTTCTTCCACCACTTCGTTAGAGAAGGATTTCATTTGATATTCAAAAATCTTATAGATAAATGAACCAAATCTATTTTCTAGTTCTGCTTTAAAAGGAGAATCAAGGAAGGCCTTAGTAAATTCTAGTTCGGCAGCCTGGATACGAGGGAAGCCGTTATCGATAACTTCGGTGGCTTTCTTATATCTTTCATTCCTTGTATCAATACTATAATGGACGGAGATATTGGTGATGTCATTTTGAAGCGCATCAGAAAACTTTATGTGCATTTTGACTACACGTATCGCTTCTTTTGCATTGCTAGCTTCTTTAAGTTGCTTTGTTAGGTTATCAATTTTCTTGATAGCGACGTTGACGGAAGGAACCTTGAATGGCCAAGATTCAAATACCGGTAATTCTTTTTTCATAAAACTCACTTTCTACTGATAAACAATGGTTTAACTAAATTCTTTGGGCAAGGGACTTTTTTGAATTTCGACTTGAATTCAAGTGCAACCCTTTCGCCCTCTTCGCTTAGATAAAGATAATGTTCATCGAGTCTAGGCTCATAGGTTTCATTTACTAAACCTAATCTTTTAAGTTGACTAATATAAATGCCACAGGCTTTCTTACCTAATGATTTAAGGCTACCTAATGTAATAACTTCATCAAACTGCAACCCTTCATATATTCCTTTAAGTATAAGAAGGACGCATTTTGTCGAAGGTAGGTAGCCAAGTTTATTTGAATCCATTATGGTAAGA
This sequence comes from Caryophanales bacterium, assembly GCA_022781015.1. Taxonomy (GTDB): domain Bacteria; phylum Bacillota_I; class Bacilli_A; order RFN20; family CAG-826; genus Alloenteromonas. The sequence goes on along the minus strand of JALEUF010000099.1, from coordinate 4,861 downwards.
AGGATTTTGAGCTTGGCTTTATTTAGACCATAATCAACTTTGCCCATACTCAAAGAGTATATTCAAATCAAAAGATAGCAAGATACAAATTTCAAAAATTGTAGTTTTTTATGTGCTTTTAATAGAAAAATGAACGTTTTCGTTAAATTTGACCATTTTCTTAAACTTCTTTTTTATCCTTTTATAAGCAAATTATTATCAAATTAGTTGAATTTTAATATGAAGTTCCTAGAATTAGGCAGGTATGAACGAAGAAGAAACAATCCAAGCTATAAAAGCTACATTAGAAAAAGTACGTCCCTTCCTCCAACGCGATGGCGGGGATATAGATTATATAGGATATAGGGATGGAATAGTCTATGTCACTATGGTAGGAGCCTGCGAAGGCTGTTCTTTAGCAGATAATGATATCTCGGCCGGAGTTGAAATTATCCTTATGGAAGAAGTCCCAGGAGTAATTGGAGTCAGAACTACCGATGTTCCTGCCGATTTGCTTCAGCAATATATCGAGAATAAAGAAAAAGAAGCTACCAAATAGCCTCATTCCCCAATCAATAGATTTTCTTTTTTGTTGGCTAATATATAACCATTCCTATTATATACATCAACCCTGTTATAGGTCATTTTCTTGCCGTTAGGTTCGACCATGACTCCACCGGCTTCAGTTAATATTAAGTCCCCTGCTGCAACATCCCATTCCTTGGTTCCGCTAGAATTCCTATAGAAATAATCATATACACCTTCGGCAATACGGCAGAATTTAAGGGCGCTTCCGACAGGGGTAATTTCTTTTTCAAACTTATATGCATTTCTTTGATAGAAGGCTTCTTCTACTTTATTAAAGAAAGAGATGGATCTAATCGCATGTAATGGGAAATCTTTATTAGAGACATGTATCCTTTTAACGGTTCCGTCTTTAGATATTTTATATGCCCCTTCACCTTTAATCGCATAGAAAGTCTCATCTAGCATTGGAACATTAATAACCCCTACGACGACTTCATGGTTATGAACCAAGGCAATATTCGTGCAGAATTCGCCATTCCTAGAAACAAATTCCTTTGTCCCGTCGACTGGGTCAACAACCCAGATGTCTTCCATATCAAGTCTTTCTTTTGTATCGATCGATTCTTCGGTAAGGAAACCAATATTAGGGAAAGCAGATAATTCTTTCCTAATTAAAGCATCAGCTTTCTTATCCGCGATGGTAACAGGAGAATTATCATCTTTTATCTCGACTTCAAAATTAGTCGCATAGACTTCCTTAATGACAATTTCGGCATCTTTAGCAGCCTTAATCATGGCTTTTAGGTGTTCTTGATACATATAAATTCCTTCTTTCTATTTAAGTATACTCTTTAATAAGGCCATACTCTCCAAGACTTTTTCAAAACATAGGTTATCTTTATGCAAAGTTATCCCAGAGGCAAATTCATGACCCCCACCGCCGAATTCCTGGGCGGTTTTTATTACAGGGTAAAGTTTATTTGACCTAAGCTCTACTCGATAATCACCATTTTCGTCTTCACAAAAATAAACAAAGCAATGACAAGGGTAGATTCCTGCAATTGTATTCACTAGGCAAGAAGCCTCTTCAAATGAAATATCAAAGGAAAGATATTCGTTCCTTTTGATTATTAGGTATGTAACGTCTTTATATGATTTAGCGTTTTCCCTCATATAACGTTTAAAGGCTTTAATTTCATCTTTATCATGAAAGGCTATATTGATAATTGAAACAGGATCTGCACCTAATTTAATTAAATCCCTAGCGATTTCAAATGAACGGGCATTAGTCCCATAGAATACGAATTTTCCTGAATCAGTGATTAATCCTAAATATAAGGCAGATGCGCATGTCTTGTTTATTGGATAATCATATTTGATTAAGAAATCATAAATAATCTCTGCACAGGCAATCCTAGATTCATCTACATAACTTAGATATGGGAATTCCTCTCCGACTTTATTTTTGCAGTGATGGTCGAATTTAATGCAGTCCTTGCACTTATTTATCGCCTTGCTTTCGACTCGATTTAAACAAGATACATCTACTAAAATCCCTAAATCATAACTAGGTTCTTTATCTATATCCATATTAGATATAGAAGAATAGAAATTAGGTAATCCAGTTCCAAGACAAATAACCTTTTTGTCTGGGTATTTTAAAGCAATGGCCTCTTTTAAACCAATTTGGCACCCATAACAATCCCCATCAGGTAAGCAATGCCCGAATATGGCGATTGTCTTTGCTTGTCTAATTTTTGTTTCAATCAAATCTAACTCATTCATATGGAAGTAGATTAGAATACCTTCTTTTTCATTAATTAACAAATAAAAATGCTTTATATACTTAAAAAGCCCCCATAAGGAGGCTAATAGCGACTAGATTAAATTAATAATCATTGGATGGGTTCTTTCCCATTCCAACTAATTCAGCAGCTTCGTTGTCGTTAGAAGAATCGTCATTTTCTTCCTCTTCTTCAGAGGCTGCATCACCGCCAACAAGGCCTTCAACGGATTTGTTGTAGTCTTTTTCTTCGGCTAGGTCGACTTCGTCCATGTCGCTTTCGTTGACATCGCTATAGACATCATTGACATCGATATGAACCTTGTCATAGGTATGGCGCTTTCTTAAATCCCAGACATTATCAGTAAGGGCAACAAAATTTCCATCTAGAGATAAGTCGGTATAGAAATGTCCAATTCTATTTGGGATTTCTTCTTCGCTTATTTCAAGCTCGGCAACAATTTTCTTCCAGAGTTCGGAAAAAGCTAGTCCGTGTCCTTCTGCTTCTAATATTTTAGCAGCGGTTTCAATCATCGATTCGTTTTTCATTTTATAAATTCCTTTCGATTACATTTTAGAAGGTGCAGATACACCAAGTAGAGACAATGCATTTGATAGCGTAATCTCACACGCTTTTATAAGCGCTAATCTTCCGCCTGTCAATGTTACATTTTCTCTATCGATAATTCTAGTAGAAGCGTAATATTCGTGTACCAATCCTGCTAGATTATGGATATATAGGGCCATTTTATATGGGGCTCTTTCTCTAGCGCTTGCTTCTATTTGGCTTCCAAAGTCAGCTAAATTCTTCATAATGCTAGATTCGATCTCGCTATTTAGTAAGCTACATTTTTCATCAAGAGCAATATCACTTCCTAAATTTAATAAGGAAGCACATCTAGCGTGGGCATATTGAGCATAGAAGACCGGATTAGCAGAAGATTGTTCTTTTGCAAGGTTGTAATTGAAGTCTAGATGGGAGCTTTGACTTCTTTCGGCGAATAGATACCTAACTGCATCAACTCCGCATTCAGCAACTAGCTCCCTATGGGCAATAGCCTTTCCTGTGCGCTTGCTCATCTTTACTTCTTGACCATCCTTGAATACTTTGACGACTTGAACAAGCTCAACTTCTAGTGAATCTGGTTTATATCCTTTCATCATAAGAGCGCTTTTCATTCTGTTGATATAGCCATGATGGTCAGCGCCGAGTACATCGATTAATAAATCAAATCCACGGCTCATCTTGTTATAGTGGTAACAAATATCTGGCATGAAGTAAGTATATTGGCCATTGCTTTTAACAATTGGGCGATCCTTATCATCTAAGAAAGCACTGGTCTTTAGGTATTTTGCTCCATCCTTTTCATAGATATATGGGCTTAATTCCTTGATTGTATTTTCAATTGTATTGCCTTTTCTAATATCGGATTCATAAGAGAATTTATCAAATCTAACATTGAAATCCGCTAGGTCTTTCTTTATTTTCCCCAATTCGGCATCAATACCATATCTAATGAAGAAATCATGGCTTTCTTGAGTGTCGATAAGGTATTTATCACCAAATTCTTCTTTGATAGATTTAGCAATATCAATCAAATCTAGTCCATGGTAATCATCATCATCCAAATCTAGAGGTTCACCAAATAATTCATGATATCTAGCCCTGATTGAATGACCAAGGTGTTCGACTTGGTTGCCACAGTCATTGACATAATATTCGCGTGTGACATCATACCCAGCCCATTCTAATAAATTAGCAATGGCATCCCCAATGGCAGCACATCTAGTATGCCCTAAATGGAGATCACCTGTTGGGTTAGCGGATACATATTCGATATTTATTTTCTTTCCTTTTGATGGAAGACGTCCATAGGAGGCACCTTCACTTATAATCTTGGATACCACTGACTTAAGGGCATCTTTCTTCATGAAGAAGTTAACAAAGCCAGGCCCTGCTACTTCTATCTTTTCGATTTGGTCAGAAGTTAAGGACTTAGAGATTTCATTAGCCAAATCTCTTGGATTCATTTGGACTCTCTTGCAATATTTCATGGCTGAATTAGTAGAATAATCGCCATGGATTACTTCCTTACATCTTTCGATAACGATATCATCTTCTTTTAAATCAAGATTCTTATTCTTGAAGAAAGAAATAAGCAATTGTTTCAATAAAGTTTCGTTATTCATCGTTACTCCTCACCAATAAACAAGTGGATGTGGCTCTTATTGCCAATCCTTTTCCAATTTCATCTAATCCTTCATTAGTCATAGCCTGGATATTTATATCGTTTATATCAATTCCCAATGTTTCGGCAATCGAGTTTCGCATCGAATCGATATAAGGCCTTAGTTTTGGACTTTCAGCCAGGATAGTCAAATCTACATTGTTGATCTTATATCCTTCATCCAAAACCATTTTATAGACAATCTTAAGTAAATCCTTCGAACAAGCTCCTTCATATTTAGGATCATCAGGAGGGAAATATAACCCAATGTCACCTTTAGAAATCGCTCCAAGCAAAGAATCCATTAAGGCGTGAAGCAAGCAATCGGCATCAGAATGTCCTA
>JALEUF010000098.1 GCA_022781015.1 Caryophanales bacterium | reverse complement strand
TAATTAATCGCCTTGTTCTTCGCGCTTATGCAAAGATAGGAATGAAGCTTAGAAGGGTCTTTGATTTGGTTTCTATTCTCTAATACAGAAACGAATAAATCTTGATAGACATCCTCGCAATCTTCCTTGCTATTAACATAGGTAGAAATAATGAAATATAGCAAACTACGGTATTTTAGATATACCTCGTTAGTTGCTTTTTCATCTCCTTGGACGAATTTTGTTGCCGTTAATTTAGATACGTTCATACGTTACTTTGAAAGATTCTTTCACTAGTTAAGACAATCCTAAATCAAGAAAAGTATATTTCTAATCAAGAAAAGTTTGAAATTAAAGAAAAATAATTGCAATCTTTCTTTATGTTTTTTTATAAAACTTGGGTTTATCTTCTATATTAATATAGAAATACAAATCTCTATTGACTTATAAAACTTCTATCCTAAAATAATGTCGGCGTTGAAGGAGACACGCTTCTTACTTATAGGTAAGAGGTACCACTCCGGAGCTCCTAATGATGAATTAGGCGGATTCTTCCGTTATCAAGAACTTGAGAGCGTATCTACTTATTATATAGATATATAGATACGAATTAAGGTGGTACCGCGTTATTTCTAGCGTCCTTATTTACTAGGGACGCTTTTTTATTGGAGGAAGAGAAATGATAATTAAATATCAAGGGAAATCATTTGAAGTCGAAGATAACATCAATGGTTTCGGGTTTGCTAAGATTGCAGATCCAGAAAAGAAGAACAAGGCTATCGCATATAAGGTAAATGAAACTGAATACGATATGAATCATACCCTTTCTAATGGGGATGAAGTTAGTTTCATAATGAGCGAAGATAAGGATGGATTTGAAATACTTAACCACTCCTGCTCACACTTAATGGCGCAGGCTATCATGCATCTATATCCAAACGCAAAACTAGGATTTGGTCCAGCCATTGAAGAAGGATTCTATTACGATATCGATTTCGGTGATGAAAAGATTTCTGATGCCGATTTTAAGAAAATCGAAGACGAGATGAAGAAACTTTCAAAGGAAAATATTCCTTTCAAAAGGGAAGATGTCACTAAAGAAGAAGCCCTAGAAATATTTAAAGATAACCCATATAAAGTCGAACATATCAACGAACTAAAAGGAGAAATCTCCATCTATAGACAAGGTGATTTTGTCGATTTATGTAGAGGCCCTCATGTCCCATCCACTTCCTACTTGAAGCATTTCAAGCTACTTTCTTTAGCAGGCGCCTATTGGAGAGGGGATAGCAAGAATAAGCAACTTACTAGAATCTATGCAACTTGTTGGAGCAGCAAAGAAGAATTAGAAAATTACCTAGAAGTACTAGAAAAAAGAAAAGCCAACGACCATAGAAGACTAGGCAAGGAATTAGGATTATTCATGATTTCCGATTATGGTCCAGGATTCCCATTCTTCCTTCCAAAAGGAATGATATTGAAGAATGAATTAATCTCCTATTGGAGAGAAGTCCATACTAGAAGAGGTTATCAAGAAATTGAGACCCCAACCATGTTGTCTCGTGAATTATGGGAGACTTCCGGACACTGGGATCATTATAAGGAAAACATGTACACCACTAAGATTGATGACAAGGATTTTGCCATCAAGCCAATGAATTGTCCTGGTGCCATGCTTGTTTATAACAATTCACTCCACTCCTATAAGGATTTACCAGTCAGGATTGGTGAATTAGGACACGTCCACCGCCATGAAGCTAGCGGAGCCTTGAATGGATTATTTAGAGTCAGAGCCTTTACCCAAGATGATGCCCATATATTATGTAGATTCGACCAGCTTGAAGATGAAATCAAGGGAGTCATGGATCTATTCGATGAAGTCTATAACGTATTTGGATTAACCTATAGAATCGTCTTATCCACTAGACCAGATGATTATATCGGCGAGAAGAAGTTCTGGGATGAAAGTGAACGTATACTTTCGGAAGCCTGCAAGCATTCTGGGCATGAATATACGATTAATCCTGGAGATGGGGCTTTCTATGGTCCAAAGCTTGACTTCAAATTAAAGGATTCAATGGGTAGGACTTGGCAATGTGGAACTATCCAACTAGATGTCAACTTGCCTCATAGATTTGGCTGTTACTATATCGATGAAAACGGGAACAAAGTCGAACCAGTCATGCTTCATAGAGTCGTATTTGGTTCCATCGAAAGATTTATCGGTATCTTAATCGAAAACTATGGAGGAGCCTTTCCGACTTGGCTTAGCCCAGTTCAAGTAAAGCTTCTTCCAGTAAATCCATCTATCCAAGGCGAATATGCTAAGAAGGCCGAAGAAGTATTAAAGCAAAACGGAGTCAGGGTTGAATTAGATGATTCTAATGAAAAGCTTGGCTATAGATTAAGGAATGCCCAAGTCGAGAAAGTTCCATTTACCCTAGTTCTAGGTGATAAGGAAGTCGAAGATAATTCTGTTACCTACCGTGTATTTGGCGAGCAAAAACAAGTAACTGTTTCTCTAGATAAATTTGTTGAATTGATTCTTGATTCAATAAAGAACAAAAAGAGATATCTATAACCAATATATATATTAAGGATCCAGATTAAATTCTAGGTCCTTTTTTTATTAGGCTTAGATATATATAAAGATATGCAAGAAAATATATAACTTCTCTCTTTTATTTGTTTGAATCAGCATTTAAAATATCGGTATGGAAAAAGTAATACCTCTATACAAATGTATATATACCGTTAATAAAAACATCCTTGACCTTATTTGTTCAATTGCCTATAAATGTGGCAAATTAACAACTTTGAATATGTCTTATCCTAAAGCAATTTTAGATGCGAATGAGACTAGTTATCTTTTAGAATTAACTGGAATAAAAATTAGCCAAAGCAAGATAAGGGCTCTTTCTAGAGGAGAGAAAGTAGCTGACCCAAAACAAGCTAATGCGATTTACAAGTTATTATCTAGATTATCTAGTTTTGATCCAAATGATATTGCTTCAATAGAAAAATTTGAGAAGACTTATTTTGTTGATGGAGTGCCAAATAGGATGGCTAAGAAATTAGATGACTTCCCATTCCAAATACCTCCTCATAGCAAGATTGACCAATTATTGAAAGGACTCCACAAATTCTTTGAAAGCAAAGACGGGGCATCTTCACCGCTTATATTTGCCACCCTTTCTTTCTTTGAAATTATTTCAATTGCCCCATACTCAAATTCAAATATCATCCTAGCATATTTATATTCAAAGGCATTCCTTGGTAAATATTGCGGGGTGTTAAGGCAAATCCCTCTTGCTAAATTATTATCTAGAAGCAAAGAAAAACTTAATGAATCTTTGCAAGAGAGTGCTTCTAGAGGTGACTGCACTTCTTTCTTTAGCTATTTCTTTGAATTAGTAGATTCTTCCTTGGATGAACTTGCCCATAAAGGAGTAAAGAAAACCATCACAGTTTCAAATAAAGTCGAAGGAATGCTAGAAAAGATGGAAAAAGGCAAATTCTATTGTGCTGCAGAATTATTAGAAATGCTTAATCTAAAATCTAGATTAGGTTTACATAAGAACTATATCCGTCCTGCCTTGGATGCAAATCTAATTATTATGTCTAATCCCCTTTCTCCAACCGATAGGACCCAACGTTACATGAGGAAAGAAAAGTGATCTTGCCTATTGTTTTCTTTGTCCTTTCTTTAATCTGTTTAGTATTCATCTCAGTTACAAAGCGAAATGAACTATTAAGCAAGAATAGAGTTAGACTCCCTATCATGGGTGGATTTGTTCTTTTCTTTGTATTATTTACTATATTTAGCTTTATCTTTATAAAAAATAACATCAAAGGCAATGGTGAAAATTATTTTAAAGTAGGTGGATTATTCTTAATTATTTCCTATTTTGCTTTGGTATGTTCTTTGTTATTGCCTATTTTTTGGCATGATAAACATTCAAATCTAATATCAATTATTTGCTTTGCTATATTTGCAGTTCTTTTAATAATGTCCCTAATTATGTTTATTATTTTTGGTAGCCAGGATCTAAATAACAGCACTCCTATCACATCTAGCAGCCTAATTTCATTAGGCTTTGAAAAATATCTATTGATATAGCAAGCAAATCCTAGTAATATACTTGCTGTCGATAAGACGTAGAAAGTAGCCTTCCCGGCTCGCCAGATTCCTTAAGGTATTGGCTTAAGCTACAAAAGAAACATTAGCTTTATTCCCGGGTAAGATACTTAACCCGGTTTTTTATCGATAATATGGAGGAATAAATACTATCGCTTACTTTAACCAAGGTGACCAACGCCGCCCACAAAAATGCTTCGACCCAATAAACGAGCACATCCGTTATCCAGAAGTTATGGTCATTGGACCAACTGGAGAGAATCTAGGAAAAATGTCTTCTAGATCAGCCAACGAATTAGCTGCATCTTATGATCTCGACCTATATTGCGTTGCTCCAAACGCAAATCCGCCCGTCTGCAAAATCGTAAATTACGGAAAGTTACGTTACGAAAAGCAAAAGTCAGAGCGTGCCCAAAGGAAAAATTCCAAAGCGGCAACCTTAAAGGAAATCCAATTGCATATCTCAATTGGCGATCATGACTTGGCAACAAAAGCCAAACAATCGAGAAATTTCCTCTCTTCTGGAGATAAAGTCAACATTCGTGTTGTCTTGAAGGGAAGGGAAATGGCTCACCAAGATTTAGGTGAAGAACTCATGAAGAAGTTCCTAGACCTACTAAGTAGCGATGAATGCACCTACCAGATTGAAAAACAACCATTCTGGGAAGGGAAATGTTATTCCGCTATAGTATCATCAAAAGGAAAGAAATAAGGAGGAAATCTTATGCCAAAGATGAAGTCCAACCGTTCTTTGATGAAGCGTATCAAAGTTACCGGTAATGGGAAAATTAAATTTATTCACGCTTACAAGGGACACCATGCCCCATATAAGACTGCAAAGCAATGCCGTCAATTACGCCGTTCAGGCATGTTAGATCGTACTGATTACAAGAGAATCAAGTACATGATCGTTAAATAAGGAGGAATAGAAAATGGCTAGAGTTAAAGGTGGCACCGTTACACGTGCACGTCGTAAAAAGATTTTAAAACAAGCTGAAGGCTATTTTGGTTCCAAGCATTTATTATTCAAAACTGCTAAAGAACAAGTTTGCCACTCCTTACGTTATGCTTATGATTCCCGTCGCTTAATCAAGAGAGATTTCCGTAAGCTTTGGATCAAGAGAATCAATGCAGCTTGCCATCTCAATGGCATCTCTTATTCCAAATTCATGGACGGCTTAAAGAAGAGCAACATCCAAATCAACAGAAAGATGTTATCCGAATTAGCCATCAATGATGAAAAGGCTTTTGCCTCATTAGTTGAAACCGCTAAAGCTGCTAGAAACTAATTTAGGTATATAAGAAAGTAATAAAGGTCCCGCAAAGGGACCTTTTTATTTGGCTTTTTTGTTATAAAGATTCAACTGCTTCTTTTAATCTATCTAAACCCTTAGTCAAAACGGACTTTGGTACGGCTAAATTAATTCTAACAAAGCTAGAATCTCCATAAATTGAGCCGCTAGAAATTATTAAGCCGTGTTCTTTGCAAACCTTGATAAAGTCATCTGCATCCGTTTTTAATGAAGAAATGTTAATCCAAGCAAGGTAAGTTGAAGACGAGTCAACTAATTTAAGTAAAGATATATATGAATGTATGTAAGAAGATAAAAATAAACGATTATTGGAAATATATTCGTTCACTTCTTCTAACCAATCTAATGAATTTAAAGCAGCGATTGCAGCCGAACTAGAGAAGAAATTACTCTCCCCTACAACATCTCTATTAAGTCCAAAATCAACTTTGTCCATATAAGCTTCATTAAATGAATATACTAGGCTTGTTTGAATGCCTGCAATATTCCATCCTTTTGTAGGTGAAAATAAAACTATTCCCACTTCTTTGGCTTCCTTGCAACTTGATAGGAACGGAGTAAACAGACTCTTATCTTTTATTAAAGGAGAATGTATTTCGTCAGAAATAACTAAGACTCCATATTTCTTAGCTAGCCTAGCTATAGTTATCAATTCATCTTTAGAGAAAATATATCCAGTCGGATTATGAGGGGAGCAAAGAATAAATATCTTTGATTTCTTAAACGCTTCTTCTACCAAATCTAGATCCAGACTATATTTGTTATCTTTATAAATAAGAGGAA
>JALEUF010000070.1 GCA_022781015.1 Caryophanales bacterium | reverse complement strand
TCAGTTAGATAACGTTCATGTTCGCTTTGTAAATCCATTCCCCATTCAATCTTGTTATATTCGAATTTGTGGCCATTGCTGACTGCTTCTTGAAGTAATTTAATACCTTCGGTGTATTCCATTTTGGTAAATGGAGTTGCTAAGACATGGTTTAATTTTTCAATTAATCCAGGGGCAATCATCTTATCAAAGAATTCCATTTCATCTTTGCAATGCTCCAAAACATAGGAAATGCAGAACTTAATCGTATCTTCCATTAATTCCATATCGTCATCAAGATCGCCGAAGAATATTTCTGGTTCAATCATCCAGAATTCAGAAGCATGACGTGGGGTATTTGATTTTTCGGCTCTAAAAGTTGGACCAAAGGTATAGACATTTCTAAATGCTGAAGCAAAAGCTTCGACATGTAATTGACCTGATACGGTTAAAGATGCTCTTCTTCCAAAGAAATCCTTATCATCAAGCTTGCCATCATTAGATGTGCAGACTGTAAACACTTGTCCTGCCCCTTCTGCATCATTTGCAGTTATTTCAGGAGTATGGACATAGACAAATCCCCTATCTTGAAAGAATTGATGGATTCCTAAAGCCAATTTGCTTCTTAATCTATATAAGGCAAGGAATGTATTTGTCCTTGGACGGAGATAGGCTAAATCGCGGAGGTATTCAAAACTATGTCTTTTCTTTTGAAGAGGATAATCGCTAGAGCAATCACCTAGGATATTTATTTCTTCGGCATGTATTTCAAATGGTTGCTTCATTTCTGGAGTCATAACCAAATTACCCTTAATTTCAATACACGCCCCCGTTAAAATATGGGAAACTACTTCAAAATTAGATAGGGTTGGGGAATAAATGACTTGGATTGGTTTGAAGCAAGTCCCATCATTTAAAGAGATAAAACCAATCGAACCAGAGTCGCGGTTAGTCTTAACCCAGCCTTTTAAAGTTACTAAACCAAGTTTAGATAGGTCCTCGCCTTTAGAGGCAAGGATATAGAGATCGTTAATTAATGTAGATTTGCTTTGCATAAGAAATAGTATAAAACCTCCAAATTATTTTAACACCTAGAATTGATTAAAATTCCTTATAGTGATCTATTTTCCAGTTTGGGTCTACCCCTAAATCAAGTGGGGCAAATATCTTCATTTTGTATAGATGTGAAGCTACTTTAGCAATCATGGCAGCATTATCGGTCGTACACCATAATGGAGGAATGACGAGTTCGACATCGCTTCCATCGAATTTTTCTTTCATCTGTTCCCTTAGATATGAGTTGGCAGATACCCCTCCTGCTAAGACTATTTGTTTGACATTATATTCTTTAGCAGCCATAACAGCCTTATTCACTATCTGGGCAACTGCTACATCTTGGAAAGACTTGGCCATGTCATCGATATTGATTTCTTCCCCTTTCATCTTAAGGGTATTGACTAGATTAATGACGGCAGTCTTAAGTCCAGAATAAGAGAAATCATAAGGATTATCGCTAACATGAGGAGAAGGTAAATCATATGTATGTTTGCCTAATTTAGCATGTTTATCAATCGGGACTCCTCCTGGATAAGGAAGTCCTAATACCCTAGCAACCTTATCATAACATTCCCCGATTGCATCATCATTAGTCTCGCCAATTATCTTGAAGTCCATATCTTCTTTCATATAGACTAGCTCGGTATTCCCGCCACTTACGACAACACAAAGAAGAGGGAACTTCAATTTGCCAACATATTCATTCGCATATATATGTCCTGCTAAATGATGCACTGGTATGAGTGGTTTCTTATAAAGCAATGCTAAGGTTTTAGCAGCTTGAAGCCCAACATGAAGGCAGCCAATTAAGCCAGGTCCCCTAGTAACTGCTATAGCATCCATATCCTCAAACTTCATCTTTGATTCATCTAAAGCTTGTTGGAGACAGAAGCAAATATTCTCGCAGTGAAGCCTAGAAGCAATCTCAGGCATGACTCCACCGAATTTTTCATGTACGGCAATCTGGGTGGCAACTACATTAGCCTTAAGGCAATCCCCATCTAGAATTGCAACAGCTGTTTCATCGCAGCTAGATTCTATTGCAAGTATCTTAGCCATTGATAATACTCCTTACAAAATATAGCGCATCTTCCCCATCGTCATAATATGACTTCTTGGTAGTGATTTCTTCAAATTTATGCTTTTTGTAGAACTTTTGCGCGACTTCATTCGATTTCCTTACTTCTAATGTGATGAATTCGACTGGATCTTCTTTGGATTCGCAGTCTTTAATCATCTGCCCTAGAAGCATATTGGCAACGCCTTTGTTCCTATATTCTTTCTTGGTTGCTATTTGGCAAATAGAAGAAGAATTGAAGGTAACATAGAAATCAATGAACCCCACTACTTTATTATCAACAAGAGCAACATAGAGGTAGCTAACTGGGTTTTCATTCATCTCATATAGCATTTGCTTTAAATCATATGGGTGTTTGAAACATTCATTTTCAATTGCCATTACTTCATCTAAATCGCTTGGAAGCATCTTCCTAACAACAATCTTAAATAATGGGGAAGCATAGTCATCTTTTAAATATAGAGGCCTTACTTCCATTGGGTTTTTAACATGATGGGCTTCATCTTTTAGCAAAATTAGATTAGAAGCAACATCTGCTTTATACCCTTCTTTTCCTAAATAAGTTGCATCCCCACACAAAACCAAGGAAGGATCTTTTTCTAGCATTGATAAGACTTCAACATTTTCTTTAATGCAATCTTTTAATATTTCTTTGTCTCTATCATAGATTGCAACGTAGCTTCTTTTTCCTCTCGCGTTAGAAACAATTAATGATTTAGCTTCCCTATTTCTAAGTATTTCTAAGCTAGATCCGACATAAAGAGGGATGTTTAAAGAGAATGCGATTATCTTAGCAACCGTAAGGGCAATTCTAATACCTGTATAAGAACCAGGTCCTTTAGAAACACATACGGAGGCGATATCTTTCCTAGTTAAGTTATGCTTATCCATTAATTTATCTATTTCATAAACAAGCAATTCACTTTGCCTTTGATAGCAAGAGTAGCTAACTACGTCCTTAATAGAATCGCCAAATATTCCAACAAGAAGGTCCTTGTCGGAAGAATCCAATACCAAATCAATCATTATCTAGACTCCCAATAAGAGGATAAAAACGAGAAGAAGTAGAAGAGAATGTTATCTTTCTTTTGTTTTCTCCCAAATTATTAATAGTTATTTCAAGAAATTCATCAGGAATTAAAGAAGCGATATAATCAGGCCACTCAATAAAGCAAGCCCCATCGCCTTCGATATATTCATCTAAGCCAATCTCAATGTTTTGTCCTTCGAGTCTATATGCATCGATATGATATAGAGGGATAGTCCCATCAAAATAGCATTTCATGATGTTAAATGTAGGAGAAATAACATCATCTTTGATATTTAGCGCTTTCGCTACTCCAGAAACAAAAGTAGTCTTTCCGGCACCTAAATCACCTTTTAGAAGAATAACGTCCCCCCTAGTTAAGTTGGAGGCAATCTTAGAGGCAATTTGCTTTGTTTCTTCCTTTGAATTCGATATTAAAACTTTTTCCATAAATAAACCCTCGGAAATTATACTCTTTTTTACTTAGTAAAAGATATTAAGGTTTGTCCTCTTGTTAGAGATTGATGAAAACTTATAATTTTGGATAGATTAATGGTTCAAATGTGTATCCTTTTTTAAGTTCACCCATTAACTCATCTAATAAAAACGGTAAATAGAATTGAGGGATGCTTGTATAGAAATCACCTTCTCCAAAATTATTCCTGATGACTTTATAGCATTTGCTGGCTTTGTAAGATGTTTTGCCTTCCATAACGTTACGGGAAGCGCTCATTTTCCCATTCGTTGATTTTTCCTCAATTAGATTTATCCCGTCTTTAGTTTCAATGATGAAATCTATTTCAAGGTGTTCCATCCCAGATGCAAAATAGTATAGAGGAAATCCTGTTTTATTTAGCGTTATAGCCGCTAAATTCTCATATATTGCACCTTTCCTGCTATCTAATTTATCAGTAAGGAAAGAAGTTGAAGTTGTTAAAGGATACATAGCCATAAGCAAACCAATATCCGCAATAAAAGCCTTGAAATAGCTAGAGTCAGCATTAGCTTCTAAAGGTTCTTCTATCGCATGCAAATTAAAACATCTTAAAACTAATCCTGCCTTTTCTAACCATTCGAATGGTTCTTCGAATTCCTTAGACCGCCCACCGCTTTTGATTTCTGAATACTTAAATTTTGAAACATCTGCCTCCCTAGCTAGTTGAGAAGGAATTGAATCAAATACTTTATTTAATTTAGCCTGCAAGGAATAATCTACTTCCTCTTCATCGTCTTTATTTATAAACCTGCCAAAATCGCTTCTATAATCCTTTATCAAGCCCTCTAAATATTCTCTAGATTTAATGAAATTATTGGTTTTTAGAAATTCTTTGACCGAGCCAGGCATTCCCCCAATGACAACATAACGTTCAATCATTCCTTTATAGAAATTTGCCAAAGCTAAAGGCAATTCTTTTTTCTGCTTTAAATAATCTTTTAAAGTAGAAATTGCTTTTTCATCAACCCCATTTGCCCATAAGAATTCTTCAAAGTCTAAAGAAGACATATGAATTATCTTTTCATAGCCAGTGGGTACTTCTATCTTTACTTTCCTTCTATAATTCAATGCACCTAAAAGGCTACCTGTCCCAATAACGGCGTATCTTTTATCTAGGGCAAAGCTTTTTAATGATGTCCTAGCAAATGGACAATCTCCTATTTCTTCAAATATTAAAACCGTTTTGTTTGGAATGAATTTATCGTTAGGAAAATAGGGAAATGACTTCTCAATTAGAGAATCTACATCAAGATTTCCATTAAAAATGCTTCTTAGTTCTTTACGATGCCTAAAATCATAGGTGATTACATTTTCATAATTCTCATGAGCAAATTTATCAACGATATAACTTTTGCCAACTTGTCTTAATCCATCAACGATTAAAGGCACTTTGTCTGGATCAGAGTTCCATTCAAGCAAATCATCATATATTTTTCTTTTCAATACGATATCTTCATCCATAATTTTGCCTCAATATTATGATAATAGATTTTCGTAAAATGTAAATAAACACATTATACGTATTCGTAAAATGTAATTTTTTACACAAAACGAATACGTATAATGTAATATAACAAATCAAAAATAGTTAAAAAGTGCCTGTTTATCGAAGCTTTTTATAAAAAAGACAAGAACTTGATTTATTTTTGGTTTTTAATGAAGCATTCAGCCTTCCTAAAAGGTTGATTCTCTTCAAGGAATTTAGAATATAGTCTTTCTATTTCTTCATTTTGGAACGGGAATTTCCTATCCTTTATTAATTCACGTACCTCAGCTATGGATTTTTCTATCGCCTTTGATAATTCTTTTGGATATCCATATGTTTGAATATGTCTAGCGTATTCTTTTTCATCCAAAGTCTTTTCTAATCCATCTGGATAAAGCTTAACATCTAGATCGTAATCGATATATTTTAGATATCCTTTATCCCAGATTGTAGGAGAAGCAACATTAACGTAATAACAGATACCTCTATTTTCTTTAAACATTGCCAAGACATTCATCCACTTATGCTTAAAAAGGATGAATACGGCTTTTTCTTTTGTTATCCATCTTCTTCCATCTGATTCAGTGACGCAACTAGCTTTAGAGGCTAATACCCAATAATACTCAGTCTCGCATACTAAATAAGATGGAGACCACTGACGATGAAGAAGTCCATCATGTTTATAGGCTTGTACTTTTACCCAACGGGCATATTTATCATTTGAATTATTAATAGACATAAGCAGCTAGGTTTAAAACCTTCCTAGTTAGGATTATAAAGCCAAAACGGCAAATAAGGAAATTAGAAGTATGTATTTATAATAAAAATTAAGAATTTATGCCTAAATGATTTATTCCCGAAGCCCTGATAATTAAAGATTTATTTATGGTGTCTGTAACTTCTTTCTCTTTATTTTCCTTTAATATATAAACAGAATCGGGAGTTAAGACGAATATATCAAAAGCATTCACCTCTTTTAAATAGGAGAAATTAGTTTTCTGGTTTAAAAGTCCAAAAGGAATAAGTATTAAATATGTATCTGGGCTAGACAACTTATTTAGATGTTCAACAGTTAGATTAGATAAAAGATCTGAGATTACAACTACTTTTAATCCATTTTTTGATTTAAAGCAGTCTTCCTCCTTTTCGTAACTAAAATCTGACTGTCCAATTCTTTTATCATAATAAGACGCAAAAAAATAACCCTAGGTAATTCTTATAGTCATTATTGGATTCATGATCTAGGAAAACAGTCTTATCCAAATAAACTTCTAGACTAGGCAAAAAGATATTTTCCTTTACTTTAAGCAAGGATGATAACTTATAAATATTGCTATAAGAGGCCCCATAAAGGTATTTGTCATCCCTACTATATTTATCAATTGTATTTATATTTATGCCAGTTAGCTTTGATATTTCCACAAGCTTCAATTGCTTTTTAGATGCTAGTTTCCTTAGCAACGTTGTTTCTTTTGTTTGTAAAAGAAAGTCTCTTCTAAGATTAGAGAAATCCATCTCGTGATAAATGTTGTATTCCTCTACAAAATTAGAAAGGGGCCAATAAAGAAACAGATATTCAAAGCTTTTATTAAAATACAAGAAAAGCCTGAAATATGATTCTCCTAAAAATAGCCCACGAAATGAAATATCTATGGGTGAAACCAGCTTTCCAAAGGTAGACTCCACTACTTTATCTATTTTCGATTCAATGTCATACTCGTTTTTTTCAAGATTATTAACAAATGGGGATGAAATGATTCTTTCTTCAATTGTTTCGTATGAATATCCGTTATTTAAACCATAGGTGAAAATAGCGGCAAGTCTATCAATAATGTCGTTTTGGTAAAACACTTTAATCATTTTCTAACCTCAATAGTTATCTATCTTGTCTTGAATTTCAATAAAAACACGTATTATTTTACGGTTTTTCTATATTGATTATATAAATTTAAGCAAACCAAAAACAATCAATAAGGTTAGTTTTGTTTATTAAGTGGGATTATTTTTCTTTATTAAAGACTAATCCAAGATCAAGGAACATCTTTAATTGTTCTTTATATTTGCAGACATAGACAGGATCAAATGGTTTGTCATTTGGAAGAACCATTAAGGTATCTTCATAGCCTAAAGCAAAATATGTCTTGCCAGTTCTAATAGAAATAGCAACATCTACTAATAGATTATCAGTATGGATTTCTTTTAATTTGGATCTAATTTCAGGAGTTAAGACTTTCTTATCTTGGCTAAGTCCATAGATAACAAACTTCTTATTATTTTCGATTGGTTTTAATCCTTTGATGGCATCTGGAGGTATAGCCCTATCGTTACCCTTGAAATAAATAATCAAACCTTCATCGGATAATTCTAATTTATTTTCCATTCTTAGATATTTACCAACAAAGACAGTTTGGAGAGCCTTTCCTGTATCTTTTTGGGCCCCGACATCGGATAAAGAAGTTTCGACTCCTTCATATTTAAAGCTGATGCTTTCTCTAGATCCTAAAGAAGCAACTTCAGGATATAAAGCACAGGCCTTGAATTCTTCTTCGCTTATCTTGGTATCAAAATCACCAGTCAAATCAGTGATATTGAGTCCTTCGAATGTATAGGCATTTACATTTTCGTAATAAGAGACGAAATAATCACGTATTAATTTCTTTTGGGCTCTTCTTTGGAAAACACCAAATACAACAAAGCCAACTAAAGCCGCAACGGCTAATCCAAGTGCTAGATATAATCCTAATTGGGTTAGTTTCTCCTTATCAATAAGAGTCGGAATTAAATAGGCCCCAAAGATAAGAACGATACTTCCAAAAGTCAAAACCATTTTCCAGGTTGACCACTTCTTATATTGCTTTATCCATTGCCTTCTAGCTTTTTCTACTTCTGCTAAATGCTCATCAGGATATTCAATGTTACCTTTTTCATTACGTTTAGAAGGTTCTAGTTCAACTTCTTCATCCCCTTCTTCTTTTTCTTTCCTTAAATTAATCTCTTCTTCTTTTTTCTCTTCGACAGGTTCTTCCTTGGCTTCTTCTTTTGCCTCTTCTTTTTTAGCGTCGGCAAAATCTTCATCAAAAGACTCTTCATTTATCCTAACTTCTTCTACTTTATCAGTAAGATTTACTTCGTTATTTTCTTTATTTTCTAATTCAATTTTTTCTTCTTTTTCCATAAATAAAAACTCCTAAGGATTTTATTCACATAGGAGTTTAACACGAAGAAATGAATTTTCCTTTAAAAATATTAAAAATTAACGAACTGAATAGAGTTTATTTAGTCTTTGTAATGGTCCATAAATTGCAACCAAGAATACTAATGCGAATAAACCTTGTAATGAAATATATGTTGCATTGTAGATAATTCCATCCATAAAGGAATAATCATATAGAACCATTGAAGAAATGGTTGAGCCTAATAAACGAATTAAAGTAGCTCCGATACCTGCTAGAACAATAGCAAGGACACCAAATAGGTCATAGAATTTTCTTTTTTCGGAGAAGACAAATTTAGAGACGCATCCAAGGATACAAGTCGAACCAAATCCGATTAAATAATCAAATGGGAAAGTGGCTAATCCATATCCATCAGTCAAGCAAGTTAATAAACCATATACGATACCGCAGGCGATAAATCCCTTGATTGGTCCTCTTCTTAAGGCAAGGATGAATAAAGGAACCATTTGGAGATTGATAGATCCTCCAGTAGGCATGGAGAATAGTTTGATGAAGTTAAGAACAAATGCCATGGCAATAAGCATGCCGCATTCGCATATATCAGCAATTGTATATTCTTCTTCGCTGACGGTTGACAAAAGGAAGGAAAAGGCGGATAAAGCCATAAAAGAAGGCATCCAAACGCCCCATAATGCAATAGAGGTAGAAGCGCCTTCAAATTTGGTGACGTATAAATCCTTAACGATAAACATTAATATGGCCGAAAGTGCCATCATTGAAGCAGCGCCAAAAGCCCAGTTCTTGTTGTTATTGAAAACAAATTTGCCAATCATAGCTGCGATAATAGCAAACACAGGAAGAGCAATCCCAATCCAAGTTAAAAACCAACCTGAATAAGAGAAATCTGCAAGGACTTTTATTAGGGTATAGAAAGTCTTTGTACCATCGCTAGTTTTGATGCGGAACATATTTCCGACAAAACCTAAATAAGAGATGAGGGCAAAAGCAATTGCTACAAAAATGGCAATCTCTTTTGTTTTTGAAGCAAAGCTATTTT
>JALEUF010000179.1 GCA_022781015.1 Caryophanales bacterium | reverse complement strand
ATCAAGAACCATATTTGCTATCTAAACCAAATCTAGAAAGATATAGGAAAGCAGTTTTGACTCGTTATGAACTAATACCTACTTTATATGATTTGCTTTACCTTCATACCCAAAACGGGAATCTTGTGCTTAGACCATTAGTATATAATTTCCCAGATGACGAGAATACTTATAACGAAAATAGCGAGATCATGTTAGGGGATAGTTTCCTTTTGGCGCCTTCATTGAATCCAGGAGAAAAAGTAAGGTCAATCTATTTCCCTGATACTTTCTATTGCTATTTTACTGGTGAAAAATTTAGCAAAGGCTACCATTTATTTGATACAAGTAAGAATATCCCTCTATTTATTAGGGACCACTCTTTAGTGGTGGTTAATCCTATTAATACTTTTGATACCAATTTCCCCGATACATTGAGGATATTACATACCGGAAATGCGTCGGCTTGCTTCCATTATGAAGATAGTGGGGATGGTTTAGATTACCAAAACAGGAAATATAATCTTTATCTAATTAAGCTAGATGAAGCAAAAGGAATTAGCATTACCCAAATCCATATCGGCATGGAAACCAATTACAAATACATCCAAATTGACTGCATCGATGGGACTAGTTTTGATGCACCATTTTCCCTAGATAATTAGACATTGTCTTAAAATTGCCATTTTGGTTTTGTCTATTTCTTGATTATAGCCTAAAATAAGCGGAGTTTTTGTTTTGGAGGATCCTATGGATACCAAGTTTATATTTGTTACTGGCGGAGTTGTTTCTAGTTTAGGCAAAGGAATATCCGCTTCTAGCCTTGGCTTGCTTTTGAAAAAAAGGGGCTTTAAGGTCTTTATGCAGAAGTTCGACCCATATTTGAATGTTGACCCAGGTACAATGTCACCTTATCAACATGGTGAAGTCTTTGTTACCGATGATGGAGCCGAAACTGACCTTGATATCGGCCATTACGAAAGATGGCTTGATGAGAATCTAACAAAGGAATCTTCAGTTACTTCCGGTAAGATTTATTCTTCCGTTATATCTAGAGAAAGAAGGGGGGACTATCTAGGAGCTACTATCCAAGTTATTCCTCACATTACAAACGAAATAAAGCAAAGGCTTCTTGATGCCGCTAGAGTATCCAAAGCTGATGTTGTTATTACTGAAATAGGGGGGACAGTAGGTGATATTGAATCCCTTCCATTCCTAGAAGCCATTAGACAAGCTAGGTTAGAATTTGGTTATTCTAACACCATGTTTGTCCATAACACCTTGGTTCCTTATCTTAAGACAAGCGAAGAAACAAAAACCAAGCCAACCCAACACTCCGTCAAGGAATTAACTGGTTTAGGTATCCAGCCAGATGCAATTATCTTAAGAAGTGAAGTCAAACTAGATAAGCATACAAAAGAAAAAGTATCCTTATTCTGCAATGTACCTCTAGAAGGCGTATTTGAAGCCGATGACTGCGAATGTATTTATGACTTGCCAATCGATTTACATGAACAAGGAATCGATGATTATGTCTTAAAGCATTTCGGATTAAGTGCAAAAGAACCTAATTTGACTGATCTGAAAAAATTCATATCCAAGATTAAAAATATCAAAGATACCGTCAAGATTGCTCTTGTAGGTAAATATGTCGAGCTAAAAGATGCTTATCTATCAGTATACCAAGCCTTGAAGGCTGCTGGATATGCCCATGATGCCAATGTTGAAATCGAATGGATTAAGTCCATGGATATAAAAGAAAACAATGTCGATGCCTTACTTTCTAATTGTGATGGTATCTTAGTTCCTGGAGGATTCGGACAAAGAGGATCTGAAGGAAAGATATTGGCTATTAAATATGCTAGGGAACATAATGTCCCATTCCTAGGTATTTGCCTAGGTATGCAACTTGCCGTTATTGAATATGCAGAAGATGTATTGGGGATGGAAGGGGCCAATTCAACCGAATTCGATCCTGAATCCAAATATCCTGTAATTGATATTTTACGTGACCAATATAACGGAATCGATATGGGTGGCACACTTAGATTAGGCAGTTATGATTGCAAGCTAACTAAAGGCTCTTTGGCCGAAAGCTGCTACAAGAAAGATTTAATTAGAGAAAGACACCGCCATAGGTATGAATTCAATTCTAAATTCGCCGAACAATTCGCTTCTAGCCATATGAAATTTAGCGGAATAAACCCTCAGACTGGTTTAGTTGAAATTGTTGAATTAGATAACCATCCATTCTTCATTGCTAGCCAATTCCATCCTGAATTTACTTCTAGGCCACTAAGACCAAATCCACTGTTTGATCATTTTGTTGGCGCCTCTATTTTGAATAAGAACAAATAAATATGATAGAATCCCTCTATGAAGAAAGCCTTATGCTTAAGTGCCTCTAATAGTGGCAGGGGGGACAAACAAAAAATCGATAACCTAATTAAGGATAGATTGTCCAAGGTTTTCGATATTTTTGATTTCGTTAAGATTGATGATATCGATTCGCTTCTATTAAAACTTCCATCAATGCTAGGAGACTATGATAACTTAATAGTTTGTGGAGGAGACGGCACTTTAAATAACGTCATCAATGTTGTTGCTAAATTAGATAAAAGGCCAACGATTGGATATATACCGACTGGAACAATGTGCGATTGTGGCTCCATTTTCGGGCTTTCTAGATCGATAAAAAAATCTATAAAAGTCATAGAAAATAACTACACGTGTCGCTTTGATTTAGTTAATGTCGGTGATAATTATTTTGTATACATGGCTTCATTTGGAGCTTATTCTTCTATTTCCTATGAGACTAAAAGAAAGAAAGTAAAACAGTTCCATTATTTCGCCTACTATTTCGCATCTATTAAAGAGGGATTCAAGAAGACACGTGTCAATTATTCTTTTAAAATCAATGAGAAAACATATACAGGGGTCGCTCCTTTTGTTCTTGTAATGAATGGCAAAAAGGTTGGTGGATTTAAAATAAACAAGAAGTCTTCTCCTAAAGACGGTGTGTTTGAATTATATTTAACAAAGAATACCATTTTTAATGGCCTTCTTTCCTATTTGCCTTTTAAAATCAGCAAACCCATATATGCAAAAGAAGTAGAAATATTAGATGCTCCATCCATTTGGTGTCTAGATGGAGAAAGAAAAGAAATTAAGGGCAAAATTATTAGAATAATGCCTAAACATATCTCTTTTTATTGCGTTAAATCCTTATCCGAATGAATTTTTAGCCCACTTTTGCGTTGATTTTTCTTTTTTCTTTCCATTCATTGTTTTACAATGAGTGTAACGATAACTTGAAGTGGAGGTTATTCTATGAAAAAGAAAGTAACTATATTTTCTATCCTAGGACTTCTATTTTTAGCAGGCGGACTTGTCTTACTCTATTTTTTGCCAACCCTAATGGGAGACAAAGCCTTCTTTAAATCAGATGCCCTAATCAACTTTGCTAACATTGGCAATGTCTTCTCGGGAATGTTTTCTTCCCTTACCTCGTTAGGCACAATACTTTTTATTTCCGTATCTGGAGTATTGCTATTTATCTTGGTATTGCATCTATGCTTCCTAATCGGGAAAAAGCACCCTCTTGCCTTACTTGAATTCTTTGGATTCTTAGTCGAGGCAGTTATATTCGATTATGCATTAATTGCATTCTTCTACAAAGGATTCTTTACCGAAACCCCATTTGGTGCACATGGTCCATTCGGAGTAAAAGATGGTGGCTTGATTGCCTTATCCTTGGATTACTTCAATAACAAGGCCTTTGATATTTGGTGGTTCTTATTAACGTTAGTTCCAGCCTTATTGATTCTAATTGGTCTTATCTTCTCTTTAATTGCTGTTATTGCAGATATTGCATATTGTGCTTCTACTAGCAAAGAAAAAGATAAAGTAGAAGAAAGCAAAACTGCCCCAAGCAATGTCTTAGTCGTCCATGATGAAGATACTCCTAACCAAGACGATTTCATCTCAGATCTAGAAAAGGCAGATACCCCATCTAGCAAAGAAAATGAAATTGCACCAGCAACTCCAGTTGGAGATATAACTTCTCGTAACCAGACTCCAGCTTATGGATTAGCTTCCGGCCAATCTATTGCAGGACCATTATTAGTCCAATATATAAATACTTACGCACCAGAAAATTCCAAGACTGAAGAACCTGCTTCTAAAAAAGGAGCGGTACCTGTATCGGAAATCCAAGGTGCTATATCTGGAGAAAAGCATTTATCCGCAGATGATATTAGAAAGATTGTTCATGAAGAACTTTCTAATAAAGAAAAACCGAATACCCCTGTTATAGTTTCTGTTCCTGCTCCTATTACTAGCGAAGAGAAATCTAGGGGAGTTAGCGCTGATGAAGTACGTTCAATCTTTGCTGATGAATTAAGCAAAGTCTTTGCCAAAGAAGGAGAAATCATTGTTGAACCAGAACCTCAAAAATCTTTGACTCCCGAGGATATCAAAAAGATTATTAGGGATGAACTTGATTCCAAAAAGGAAGAAGAAGCAGCTAAGGTAGTCGAAAAGCCTGTTGAACAACCTACATTAAGCGAAAGTGATGTCAGGGAAGTAATCAAGCAAGAATTATCTGCATTTAGGACTGAAAACGAAAATATGCAGAAGAAGAAACTTGAGGAAGAAGAAAACGCCAGGAAAGCCGAGGAAGAAAAAGCCAAGGCTCTCCAAGATGCTAGACGCTTTGCTCTTGATCAACTCCGTAAGGAAGAAGAGGAGAAAAAGAAACGTCTAGAAGAAGAAAACCTCAAGAAGCAAGAAGAGGAAAAACGTCTTGAAGCCTACCGTCTTTCCGAAGAAAGAAGGAAAGCTTTAGAGGAAGAAGTTAAAAAGCCAACCTTGACTGCAACTGACATTAGGCAAATATTCTCTGAAGAATTTGCCAAGCTTCCAAAAGAAGAAACTAAGCCAGTCGAAGATAGCAATAAGCTAACTCCTGAAATGATTAGGGAGATAATCAAGCAAGAATTATCTACTTCAACCATTAAGGAAGCTAAAGTTGCTCCAACTAATGTAGTCATTAAAGACGAAGTTCCGACTCCTGAACCAAAGAAAGAAGAGGTAGTTCCTCCGACCCCACATATTACAGTAGTAGTAAATAATCCTGCTCCTGCAGTTGAAAGTAAAAAGGAAGTAATCGAAGAAAAGAGTGTCGAGCCTATTAAAAGAGTAGTAGGTGCAGTCAATCCTGACCTTCCTCCTCATGATAAGATTATCCGTATCCCATTCCCAACTAGGATGCTAGATGCCGATAAGGATATGAAATCCAATTACAGCGAACTTAAGTCTGAGATACTCTCTTATGGAGTAAAGTCTAGAATATCTAATTCTGGCGATACATTCCGTCTACATAAGATTACATTCGTCAAGATTACAATCGCTGGTAAGTCGCTTAAATTATATTTCGGACTCAATCCAAAAGATTATGCGAATACCCCTCTTCCAGTCCAAGATGTTTCCCATAAGAACATCTATAAGGACATTCCTCTTGTCTTCAAGGTAAAATCTGAATTATCCCTTAGAAGGGCAAAGCAATTGATTGCAGATGTCATGGATAAGAATGGACTTGAGCAAGGCAAGATAGTTCCTCATAACTGGGCAGCCGAATTAAAAGATTACAAGCCTAGCGATAAGGATGATGACCAAGCTGACGAATAAATAAGAAATACAGGGCACTGCGAGGTGCCCTGTTATTTTATTCTATTTATATATAGGTTATATATTTCCCTAGTTAGTTCATCAATGCTTCTATTATCCGTATTGATCGCATAGTCATATTTGACATTGCTTTCTTTAAATCTTTCTTCGTCGTTATCTAGCCTTTTCTTTATGTCTTCTAGTTTGTCTCCTCTAGATAACATTCTTTCTTCCCTGGTCTTTTTGCTAGCCTTTAATAAGAAGACGACCATGCTTCCATCATTTAATTTCAGGAAAGAAGATATCCCATCAGGTTCAAGTACGATGCATTTATCTTTGCCGACTTCGGATTTAGAACACCCATAATAATTACCGTTATATAAAGTAGATTCGACTAGTTTATTATCTTCTTTTAATTTGAGGAATTCTTCTTTGGTTAAAAAATAATAATCAGCCCCGTTAACTTCCCCATTTCGCATTGGCCTAGTCGTATTTGTTATAGCCTTTTTTATGTGATAATTCTTTGAAAGTGATTTGGCAATTTCAGTTTTTCCTGAAGCACTTTGTCCTACTAATAAAATCATGCCTCTAATTATTGTTTTTTAATTATGTTAGTTCAAGTTGAAAATGGTTTTATCAAAAAAATATAAAATCAATTTTTTGGCAAAAAATCAGTTAAAAACATTCGATAAAATCGTAATTTAATATTTATATAATTTCTTAAAATTACTTTATTTAAGAAAGAATAAATCGAATTTAAAGATATATTTTTTATTTTTCGTGAGCCTATAAGGTTTCTCGTCGGTACTTAAATAGTAGGAGGGAACTCTATGAACACGAATAAACACTATATTCTTGAAAATGAATGCA
>JALEUF010000157.1 GCA_022781015.1 Caryophanales bacterium | reverse complement strand
AAGTCCGTTACAAGGAAGCTAACATCATTTTTGCTTGCATACCCTACTTTTAAAATAGTTGGATCTTCAAATAACGAAGCAAATTCCTTATATAGATAAGATATAGTTGGAGAAGACATATATTTAGAATATGGATAATATAATTTAATATCGCTTCCTAATCTAAATTCACCTTCAGGATTAAATAGATATTCAACTTCTTTTATTAGGTTTAAATTTGAATCTAGATATAATCCACCTAATTCGCATATCTTTCCTATGCCCCTATCGTTATTCGCACATTCAAAATCAAAGACAAATACCCCTTTAATCTCGCCTTTAGTTAATTCTTCTACTGCTTCTAGGGTTTCTTTTTCTTGCTTGATCTTAAAATATTCATAGGCTCCGCTTCGCTTGGCATTTAATTTGCAATCCGAATAAGAACCCAATAGGAAATAATCATAATTATATCCGCTATCTTCAAGAAGGAAGACAAACATCGATTTAGCGGGATTAAATTTATCTAAACTAATCGCATAGTCATATGAAAGATCTTCTAGAGATGGCTCTTCTTTAATCCCATAAAATGCCCTAAATAGCCTAAGGATATCAAAATAGCTAAAATAGAAAGTATACGAAAACGATTCTAGGCTCTTAGCTAAGAAATATTGAAGGTTATAACCTAGATATATAGCGTCATTATTTCTTATATATGTAGATAAATCATCTAATCCCTGCTTATTAAAAGGGAATACCTTCTCTTCTTTAGTCAATAGGTATTGATTAGTAAGAGAAAGATGGATTTCTTTATCTTGATAAAAATATATAAACCCTAAATCATTCATCTTATATTCTTGCTATATTCTTTAATCATTTCTTCGTTTTCTTTTGAAAGGAAGGCGTTTTCAAAAGGAACGATAAGGGCTTTATGGATTTTTGAGCCTAGAAGCATATCGTCTATCTTCTCTTCTACTCCATTTACATCAAACCCTGTTGTAATGACTGGATAGACATCTTTTCCTTTTAGAACACCGCTTCTAATTAAAGCAATTACTGGACTAGAAGCATTTAGCCACCAGACAGGAGTAGCTAAAATTACTGTATCAAAATCACCGAGCCTATGGTTTAAAGGATGGATTTCGGTAGCCATGCCGGTTTCTATTTCCATCTTTGACCTATCCATAACATTATCTATATAAGGATCAATAGGCCTAAGGAGTTCTTTCTCACATCCTAGAACTTCTTCCATTAGGTTAACAACTTTAGCCGTATTGTAGGTAGTCGTGAAATATATTATTAAGGGTTTCATCTTTTTTCCTTCTTTCAGAGGAAAATTTTACCTATTAATAAGATATTGTTCAATTAGTTCGCTTAAAAATTTTAATGAATATAACTAACTAAATTTCTAAAGTTGATAAAGAAAAGAAATGTAAAAATATTGAAAAAACCATGCTTTTTTTGAAAAATCAAGAAAAATCCAATGAAAAAATTATTCCACACACCGAACTATATGTAAGTAAATTTAACGTCAATGAAAATAAATTTCAAATTAAATATCCTGACTTTTGTATTCTTGTAATTGCAAATTTTAATATTTTTGCAAAGATATTTAATATGAATAAATATCGTATCGCATCCTTAATCATTTACCCTCTTATTGCTATAGTCAGCTTCTGCCTATTCTTCTTTGTTAAGGGCAATTATTACCTTTCTGGATATATAGATCCCTTGTTTTTTGCTGGAATTATGGTGATGGGATGTGGCTTATTGACTTTAATGGCCTTTTTTGGAGCCTTTGATTTTGTCGTTTATGGATTTAGGTCAATATTTAAGCACATGAAAAAAGACTACAACAATTCTCTTGATGAATATCCTGATTATTACGAATATAGCGAAGCGAAGAAAAAGAAAAGAAAAGATAGTGGCGTTTTTATTTGGCCGTGGTTAATTATTGGAAGCGTTTTAATTATTTCGTCATTCATAATTAGAGGAATCGTGTTTTAAAGAAAAAATACCAAATTGTAAATTTTCTCTTGCTATTTTTTGGATAGGCTTTTAACTATTGACATCTCGAAAGGAGAAAATTTATGGAAAGAAGGAAATTTATATCTCCTGCAGTAGCCTTAGGTGCTATCGCGATGGCCCTAGCTTCCTGCGGAAAAGATCCTAGTAGTTCTAGCCCTGGCAGTTCTACTCCCGAAGGCTCAACCGGAGATACCGTAACCACAACTACAGAGACTGATGTCGACCCATCTACTCTTCCAGTAGCATCAGGTGCACAGCAATTTGTCGATAGCTCTTATGCAGAACGTACAAAAATACTTGGACAAATCGAAAAATATGCAGTTGACCATGCCTTAACTGGATTACCACTTTATTCAGATTCAGGTTATCAAATGATTAACCCACGTATTGTAAAAGGCGTAAACACTTATATCACAGGTTATGGCTTCTCTACATTACGTGATGGCTATATCAATGGTAAACTCTCTGGGGAAACAAACGAGAAGTTCCAAAACTATTACCATAACTGGTCCGCTAATGACCCAAGCTCTATCGATGCTTGGAACTCAGATGGTTCCGAAATCAGCGATTTACACACCAATGTTGCTTCAACTTATTATGGAAATCGCCTAAATGAAGACAAGACTGGATATGAATGGTATCCAATTCTCGCCACTCAGCAATATATGTGGCCTGTAGAAGGTGGAACAGTCAATAAGACTCCTACAGCTGAAGAGCTTCATAGAACTTGGAGAATGCATGTCCGTACAGGCGAATTAGGAAAAGTCACTTACCGCACTGCTTCAACTTTAGCTGACCGCAAGGCTTTCGATGGACGCGCAGTTGTATTAGAAGACTATATAACAACATTCAAATACATGCTTAATGGTGCCAACAAACTATATAGAGGTACCGAAATGGCCAAGAAAACTGGTAAAGGTGCCATTGTTGGGGTTTCTAACTACTATGCTAAAACCGCCGGTGCTGGAGTTACTGGTTTAAATGAAACCGCAGATTTCTCTGGAGTTGGTATCAAAGCTGGTACTGATGCAGATGGCGATTATCTAGAATTTACCTATCAAACACCAGTTAATCGTTTCTTTGCAATGTATAGTTGCAATAGCGATCTATACGCTCCGCTCCCAGCTGACTTTATCAAATTAGTTGGCACAAATCTTGGCAACTACTCATCTGATAAGTCCACTTCCCCAGTTGATAACATCTTATCCACTGGCCCATTCATGCTTGAATCATGGGAAACTGATAAGCTCATCACCTTTGCTAGAAATGATGAATGGTATGAACGCAAGGAAAATGCCAACTTATATCGTATCGAAGGTATCCATACCGATATCTTGACTGGATATGCTACTGATAAGAACATTGCCTTTAGAGAATATCTAGCCAATAAGCTTGATGCTGCTGGAGTTCCTTCTGATTACCTCACCCAATATTCAACTCATAAAGATGCAGTTTCAATCCCAGGAACAGGCACTTGGAAATTAAACCTCAATACTTGTACCCCTGAATTATGGGAATCTCTATTTGGCGAAAACGGGACTATCGCCAAAACCAAAAAGGAAGAATATTGGAATGTAAAGCCTTGGATGTCTAATGAAAACTTCGTCCGTGGGCTATTCTATTCAATCGATCGTCAAAACTTCGCCACTAGCATGGGTGGCACTCCTTGCATCGATTACTTCTCCGATATCTATTTATCTAACCCAGAAACTGGTGAATCCTATAACTCTACCAAAGAACACAAGGCAGCCTTAGAGAATTTCTGGGGATCTACTGTTGAAACGTATGGTTATAGTGCTTCCTTAGCCCAAGCTGCATTTAGTGCTGCTATTGATGAATTACTAGCTGCAGGTTCGATTACCACTGCTACAACGGAAATGAAACTAGAGATTTGGTGGATGTATAATAACCAAATCAATACTGAAGGTTCTTTAATTGCTGGTTATATGACTAAAGCCTTCGATGCCGCTGCTGAAGCTAAAGGGCTTCCAGTCAGATTAAAAATTGAGCAATCTGCCGTCACTCAATGGGATTATGTCTATTATGATCACTTGATGGTTGGTAAATTCGACCTTGCCTTCGGTTCAATCTCTGGTAACGCTCTTGACCCGCTCAACTTCATGGAAGTATTAAAATCCGATAACTCTTCTGGATTTACCCTCAACTGGGGTTCTGATACCTCTATCGTTAGCGATAGCGAAAATGCCCTTGTCTATGATGGCAAGAGATGGTCGTTCAATGGATTATGGGATGCTGCTGATCATGGCGTTGTCCTTGATGAAAAAGGCCAATCACTTGAACCAGTTGCAATAACAACTACCTCCATTACCGAAGCTACTTCTTCAATTACTGTAAAAGGCAATATCGAAGTAACTAACTTTGATGGATTAAAAGTAGATCTAGTTGCTATATTTGGTACAACAAACGACAAATACACTGACTACTTCGAAGTCTATCCAGATGGCAGTTCTGGTTGCGAACTTGGAGATGGTATGATTAGTGATGTCAAATTCGAAGAAACTGCAACAAAAGGCAAATTCGAATATGCATTCACTTTAAAAGGTGATTTGGCAACTAATGTCAAATCAGTTGGTGGATTACCACTATTCGGTGTTGATTACGAACAAACAATCAAAGGCGTCTATGGTGGATTAAAGAGTTCCTATGGTTCCTTTGTCCTAGGCCAATAATCAATTCTAAAAAACATTGAAGCAGCATCTATAACGGTGCTGCTTCTCTATCAAAGGAGGGACTTGTCCTTTTTTTGATAGAGAATAAAATTTACTTATAATTAATATAGATATAGAAAGGAGGAATTATGTTTAGATATTCGGTCCAACGTATATTTTTGGCCATTTGTACTACAATCATAATCCTTTCCCTTACATTCTTCCTCGTAAAATTGCAGCCCTTCCCTGCTGCGATTGGTACTAATGACACGAAACTAATTTATTACTTGCACCAAGTTGAATTAGGATATGCAGTCTCTTATTCAACTGCCCAGCCTCATCTAGGCAGCCCATTATTCTCATATGTTCCAGATAAAGGAGTTGCCTATTATTTCTACCAAAGGCCAATTTGGGATCAATATTGTGCCTGGGTTAGAGGCTTATTTAACGGTAATTGGGGTACTTCTACTTCGATTTCCCCTAATGTTGATGCGATGACTGTAATTGTTGGCTCTTCTTGGAAAGATTCAAGATTATGGACAACAGTTAAAACCAATATCTGGCCTGTAATAATATCAGTACCCCTAGGAATTGGACTTGGCATATGGGCAGCATTAAAGAAAAACAAATTGACTGACCACGTCATATCTACCATTGTCATGGTATTTATCTCCGTTCCATCTTTTATTACTATCAATATCCTTCTATATCTACTTTCCTATCAAGCTAATTGGTTACCAAGCCAATGGCCATCTGCAACTGCCCCGCTTGGAACTAGGGTATTGGGATATATCATCCCCACTTTATCTTTATCATTTGGTTCCATTTGTGGTTATTGCCGTTTCACTAGGGCTGAATTAACTGAAGTCATGTCTAGTGATTTCTTGTTATTAGCAAGAACTAAAGGCCTAACTAAATCCCAATCAATAAAACGTCATGCCCTAAAAAATGCGATGGTACCTATACTTCCATCCATTTTATCTGAAATCATTGGTCTATTAGGCGGATCAATGATTCTAGAATCTTTATATGGAATACCTGGTGTAGGTAGATTATATATCTCCGCCATACAAGGAAATGACTATAACGTATTGATGGCGGATATGGCCTTATATACCTTAATAGGATTAGTATCAGGGGTCTTCCTTGATTTGTCCTATGGATTTATTGATCCTCGTATCAGAATGGGGGCAAAGAAGTAATATGAAAAAGAATACTTTTACTTATCGCGACTCCAAAAATGTCGAACATGTCGTTTCCTTTGATAAAGGCGATTTTGATTTGTCGCAAGAAAACATTTCTTTAAGCGACACCAAACTAAAGACCAAACCTACCACTTTCTTTAAAGACGCGATGAAGCGATTCTACAAAAATAAATCTTCCGTTGCAGGTGGAGTTATTTTAGGTGCGATTTTATTACTAACTATATTTGTTCCTATATTTAATACAAATTCATTAAATACTGCTGATCCAGCCTTGGCCTACCAGACATTTCTTGCCCCGAAATTATTTGAAGCAGGAACCGGGTTTTGGGATGGAACGACCGAATTCAAGAATATGCCTATCGATTTCGATTGGGACTCTTATTATAAAGATGGAAGCTATAAAGGTACCCCTGCGACTAGTTCAAATTCCTCCTTACGTAGCGATGCTATTGTCGGAGATATATCTTTTAGTGAGGTTGGCGAATATAAAATTAGTAACAATGCCACTTCTTATGCTAGAGGGGGTTCGATTAGATTGACCTCAACTGAAAACAAGAATGTTAATGCTAGGCTAGATTCCCCTGCCACTTCTTTCGATTTCGCTTCTTATAACTATTCATTGAAAGTAGTTACCTTAGATGTCCCGAAAGAGAATTTTGATTATGGGGATGCAGGTATTTTTGATATCACCTTCCAATATAAGCTAAATGAGGGGGATGCTTATTCTACTATTGTCTTAGATGCTAACTTAACCGGGGCAAACGAAAAGACATATGAATTATCTTCTATTGAAGAACTTAAAGATAAAGTCATTGCCTCTGGTAGATTTGAATTAAGTCTTCATCCAACTGAAGTTAGGCAAAACGTATTGTTAAAGCAATCTATATTCGGTGTCGAAAGCAAAACAATGACCCCAGTTAGTCAAACTCAATTGACTGAAATGGAAAATATCTCTTGCAAAGATGCAAATTTAACCATGTATAGAGGGCAAGTAACTAGCCAAAAGCAATACATGTATACATCAAATGACGACATGAATGTATTTGAAGCCGATTATGTAGTTGGCTCATTCCGTTATGATACTTATCTAGCTACTTTTAGTGATTATCTTAAGCAAGGAATCACTCCTGCTGATCTAAAAAAATATGAATCCAATGGATGGATGAATTTTAGTTATTCCGTTGATGATTTTATTTCTTCTAGCTTGAAACAAGCTGATATTGATAAATTCCTCGCAGGAATATCAATGACTGAAGAAGGAAAGTCGTATTGCCCGTTGCAAGTCGATGAAGAACATCCTTTGACAGTCAAAGTTGAAGGGGCTGGCAATTTAAAGACCGCTTCCTTTACAGGGACAATATCAAGGTACCGCGAATATGGATATTCAAAGATGCCTAAATTCCTATTTGGCACGGATAACCTAGGCAGAGATTTATTCAAACTTGTATTCAATGGGCTTAGATTCTCAGTCATATTAGGTGTCGCCACCACATTAATCAATTTGGTAGTTGGTTTAATTTGGGGTGCAATATCTGGCTATTTCGGTGGATGGGTCGATATTGTCATGGAAAGAGTATGTGAAATACTTGGCGGTATCCCTTGGGTTGTTGTCATGACCTTGATTTTGATTAATAAACCAAAGGATATGTCTACCATTGTCATGGTTGGAATTGCTTTATGTGCGACTGGCTGGCTAGGTACTGCTTCTATTACTAGGACGCAGTTCTATAGATTTAAAGACAGGGAATATATATTAGCTGCTAGGACATTAGGTGCAAGCGATACTAGACTTATATTCCGTCATATATTGCCTAATGCTATCGGTACTTTAGTCACTTCTAGCGTTCTTATGATTCCTTCGGTCATATTCTCTGAAGCTAGTTTGTCTTATTTAAGATTAGTAAACGGTATGCAGGGATTTGGTTCGACATTAAGTGATAACCAAAGCTATTTGACTACCTATCCGTATTTAATACTTGTCCCATCCATTATCATGGCGTTAGTAATGATTTCCTTTAACTTATTTGGAAATGGACTTAGAGACGCCTTTAACCCAAGCTTGAAAGGAGGAGAATAACAATGGCTATCAAATTAAATAAAAAAGAAAAATCTTTAATAGAAGCTTCTTCTATTTCTAATAAAGAAAAAGCCTTGGAAGTCAAAAACCTTGTTATCTCTTTCCGTACGGATAATGGGAAAGTGCAGGCTGTCAGGGGTGTATCTTTTGATCTATATAAAGGAGAGACTCTTTGCATTGTAGGAGAATCTGGTTCAGGTAAATCAGTTACTTCTAAAGCCATCATGGGGATATTATCTCCAAATGCCATGATTGAAGGTGGCTCGATTTTATATAATGGAATTGATTTAACTAGGGCTAGTGAGGCCGAGTTCCAACGTATCAGGGGAAAGAAGATTGGGATGATTTTCCAAGATCCTTTGTCTTCGCTTAATCCTATCGTGCGTATTGGTAAGCAAATTACCGAGACCATGATGATAAATAAGGATATGCTGAAACGTTATTATTCCGATTTGATTTCACCTAGTTTGACTGCCTTAATGAATGCGAAAAGTAACCGTGATTGCTTGATAATCGAGGCTAAAAACAAAGCTTCGATGCCTATTAATGGATATGAAGATAAAATCTCGACTTTTTTAGATAGAAAAAACGAATTGAAAACCCAAATTAGGCAAGCTAAAAAAGACAATAAAGACGTTACTTCTTTTGAAAGCGAACTTTCTAAAATAAATGAAGAAGAAAAAGCCTTCAAAGAAGAAAATAGGCAATATCTAGAAAAGGCTAAACTTGAGGCCAAACAAGTAATTTTAGATGCAAAAAAGCAATATAAAGAAGTTGCCCCGAAATTAAAACTTGACCTAAAAAAGGCCAAAGTCAAAGCCAAGGAAGAGACAAAAAAGCATCACGAAGAGCTTAAATCCATTAGGGATAAAGCTTTAAGCGAGATTGCTTCCAAAAGAGAAAAGATAAGTCTATCTAGTGAAGACAAATCTCTTCTAAAGGAATTAGATATAGAAATGTTAAAGAAGAAGGCCTTATATAACCTCCTAATTGGATTATTTTATGTCTTTCCAAAGAAGCATATGCATTTCTTAATCAAAAAGAAAGAAGCCCTTTCTCCTTTACTTGCTAGAAAAGAAGAGATATTGAAGGATAAGATTGCCTTAGATAAGGAAGAAAAGAAAGTACTGGATGAATATCAAAGCCAAGTCTGCATAACTAAGAAGATGGCCAAAGAAAAAGCACTTAAGGTTATGAGTGAAGTTGGTATTCCTGAGCCTGAAAAGCGCTATAAGCAATACCCATTCCAGTTTTCTGGGGGAATGAGGCAAAGGATAGTCATCGCAATTGCTCTTATTTCTGAACCTGACATCCTTATCTGCGATGAACCTACAACTGCTTTAGATGTTACAATCCAAGCCCAAATACTTGAATTAATCAATGATTTAAAGGCAAAGCATAATATGTCTGTAATATTTATTACCCATGATTTAGGCGTAGTTGCCAATATGGCTGATAGAGTTGCAGTCATGTATGCCGGGAAGATATGCGAATACGGGACTGATAAAGAAATATTCTTTGATCCACGTCATCCATATACATGGGCCTTATTAGCATCCATCCCTGATATCGATTCAAAAGAAAAGCTAGAGGCCATCCCAGGTACCCCACCTGATATGATTTATCCTCCAGTTGGAGATGCTTTTGCCTTACGTAATAAATATGCATTAGGTGTAGATTTTAAATATGAACCACCATTTTTTGAAGTTACCCCTACCCATTTTGTTGCTTCTTGGCTTGAATATGAGGAAGCCCCAAATGTAACCCCACCAAAGATAGTTTCATCTAGAATCCATCACGCTTTAAGTGAAGAGGAGGCCAAGTTAGAATATGAAAAAGACTAAATCACCACAAGAGATTTCTTCTAACGAGATCTCTAATTCCATAACTAGCGATCCTAAAAGAGATAAGGACAATCTTTTCCTTGCCGAGCAAGAAGAAGCTAATAATGCAATCAGCTTGAAACAAGAAGAAAAAGAAGAAAGAAAAGAACATGAAGTAATTAGAAATGTTCCAACTCTAGAAGAAACAAAAGCTAGGTATGCTAAAGACAAAGAAATCGCTTCCCATAGGAAAGAAAACGCCAAGAAAGCTTTCACATTAGTTAAAGAGCAATACGATGCAATACTTAAGGATTTAAAAGAACTCGAATTAAATAAGGCTGATGAAAAGTTAATTGAAGAGAAAAAACAAGAACTTAGAATCAAGAAAGAAGAATTAGACGACGCCAGATTAGCCATTAAATTAGCTAAGATTGCCTATAAGCCTGAATTAGTTGAATCAAAAACTATTTTAGCTGTGCGTCACTTACGCATGTTCTTTAAGCTAGGTGTATGGCCAAATTATGTAAAGCTAAAGGCAGTACATGATGTTTCTTTTGATATCAAAGAAGGAGAGACTTTTGGAATTGTCGGAGAATCTGGGTGTGGCAAATCCACGACCGGACGTTGCATCATGCATCTATATAACATTACTTCTGGCTCGATATATTTTAAAGGATATAGAATCGGAGCCGGGACTAGATGGAACGAAAAGGAAATCAAATATTCTAGAATTCACGGCAAAGATGATATATCTAGAATCAGAAAAGAAACGCAAGAAAAGTTAAAGACTGCTTCCGAAGAAGAAAAGGCAAAGATTCTAGAAGAGCAAAATAAACAAATCGAGGCGGTTAAAGAAAAGCTAAAGGTTATCTATGAACGTCAAAAAACCAAGATCAAATCCTTAAAACACGACAATAAGCACGCACCACGCGCCTTATTAAATGAAATACAGATGATTTTCCAAGATCCAGTTGATTCTCTTGACCCTAGGATGACTGTTGAAGATATCATCCAGGAAGGATTAAGGATACAAGGTTCTAGAAATAGAGTCGAAAACCATAAGAAGACTGTCGAGATATTAAAGAAAGTAGGCTTAGTTCCTGAACACGCTTCTAGATATCCGCATGAATTCTCCGGTGGTCAAAGGCAAAGAATTGGCATAGCACGTGCCCTCATTATGAATCCAAAGCTTTTGATTTGTGATGAACCTATCTCGGCTTTAGACGTTTCAATCAGGGCGCAGATTATAAATTTGCTCAATTCTTTAAAAGAAGAATTGGGACTTACGATGATTTTCATTGCCCATGATTTATCTACGGTCAAATATTTCTGCAATAGGATTGCTGTTATGTATTTTGGCAATATGGTCGAACTTGCTAGTAGCGATGAATTATTCAAGCATCCACTTCACCCATATACCAAATCATTATTATCCGCTATCCCGCAACCTAACCCATTCTCAGAAAAAAGAAGGAAAAGAATTGTCTATCATCCAAATGAAGTTCATGACTATTCAAAACAAAAACCTACATTCAGGGAGATAGTCCCAGGCCATTTTGTCTTATGTAATGATGAAGAAGAGGCTAGATATAAGCAAGAAGTCGCTTCAATTGATAAAGGTGACATCGTTATCCACAACGGGGTTGCCATTAGCAAACAAGAATACGAAATAATATCCAAAAAGAAATAAGCGTAATTAGAATTCGAATACAGGGGTCGCTTATTTTTGAATCTTATTTTATTTTTTTCCGTTTTCGGCAAAAAAATAAAATGAAACTTATTAACACTTATTTATATAAACTATTTTCATCAATCAAGAATCTATAAAAATCTAAATAATAGATTCCGTTGTTATCGTATCCATCAAAAACATTGTTATAGGTAATAATCACTTTTTTAAATGAATCTTTTATGTTCAATAAACTTCTGGTTTCTTCTTTCCTTTTTTCAGGGCCATCGATTAAATAAACAGATTGAATATAAAATCTATTGCTACCTTCATTAGCGACAAAATCAGTTTCTAGATATTTCTTTATTTCTTTTTCTAATCCAGTCTGTTCGTCTTCGATCTTGTCTCTAACTTCAATTTGACCAACATCCACCGAATAGCCACGGAACCTGAGTTCATTGAAAATGACATTTTCCATTAAATGAGTTGGTTCAATTTGTCTATATGAAAGGACACCATTTCTAATCCCGACATCTTCGAAATAGACTTTATATGGAGTTGAAATGTAGGTTATAGCCAAGTTCATTAATTGACTTTTTGATTTTATCTATCTTTTTCATTCCTATAACCTTTCTAGCAATTGCTTTATCTTATTGATGTCTTCTATTGATTTATTGCCTAAGACTGTTTTAACTATTAAACCTTCGATTGTTACCAATATAAGTTGAGCGATTGAATCAACATCATCGTGGTTTTTATAGACTTGTCTAACCCCAACGGTAAGCTTATTTTTCCATTCTTCCCAAAGCTCCTGGGTTTTTTTCTTAAGAATTTCGTTAGCCATACATTCATTAATTAGGTAAATATGAATTTTGGAATGATTAAATAACTCGGTGCCTTTATAAAAGAGGACTTCGAGGAACCTATTTATTGTTAGTTCGCCTTTATGCTTATCTAGCCAGATATCATAATCCCTTTCTAGAATTGCATAATGCTTCTCTACAATAGCAGAGATAATTTCATCTTTGGTCTTGAAATGGTAATAAAGGCTACCTGTAGAAATATCAAGGTAATTAGCAATATCACGCAAGGAAAAGTTATTGACCCCTTTTGTAGCAATCAATTCTTCAACTGCTTCTATGATCTTGCTTTTCGTGTCATTTTGGTTTGGCATAAAGCACTCCCTAAATCGGTCAACCGACCGAGTAAGCGCTTACATTGTTTGTCCTAAAAATTATTAAAGCAACCAAAAAAGATGAAAAAATGATAAAATTTTCCTTATTTACCGATTTGTCTCTGCTTATTAATCAAATAACTTATTTCTAACAAAGATATATTTAATATTAGGAATATGCCTAGATAAATCGGCATCATGTAGTAACCAGTTCTTTCTTCGATTAATCCAAATACAGTCGGCATGAATGTCGAGCCTAGATAGGCACTAGCCATCTGTAGTCCTATGACTGAAGCAGCATATTCATGTCCGAAATTAATCGGGGCCATATGTTGGATTGAAGGGTAAATCGGTCCCATTCCTAATCCTATTACAATAAATCCAATTAAAGGCAAAATGTAATTATCTATATTTATCGATATCAATATTATTCCAATTAATTCAATCCCTATTCCAATACGAATTAGATTCTTGTCATTTAATTTGTTCGCGAATATTCCTGACAATAATCTTCCTAGCATTAAACCAAGGAAGATTAAAGACCCACAGGCAGCGATTATATCTTCTCCTAGATAATCGAATCTATTTTTAAAATATGTCGAAGTCCATAAGAAACAAGTAGCCTCCCCTGCACAATAGGAAAAGAAGGCAATAAGAGTCAATATAACCGCGGGTATCTTCAAAGTAGAAAATATGCCTTTTGTCTCTTTTTGGATTTTAATATCTTTCTTCTCGTTTATTTTCCATAAAGGAATAGAAAGAATACATATTAATAATATTCCTAATTGGATATAGGCAGTCCACCTATATCCTTGGTTCCAATGGGCATATCTAAGGGCAATAGACATGATATTAGGACTAATAATCGCACCCAATCCATAAAAGCAATGAAGGAAATTCATTACCCTAGAAGAATAATTCGATGCTACATAATGATTAAGCGCGGCATCAATAGACCCAGCCCCTAATCCATAAGGAATAGCAAATATAAATAACATCCAATATTTACTTGAAAAAGAGAATCCTAGTAATCCAATTATTGTTAATAATATCGAGAATATTACTATCCATTTTGTATGTATTTTCTTTATTAAAGACGGAGAAATCAATGAAGAAATAATGGTCATTAGACAAATTGTCATCGAGACATAACCCGCAAATGAAGAAGGAACATCAAAAACAATTCTCATGCTAGGCCAAGCCGATCCTAATAAGGAATCAGGTAATCCTAGTGATATGAATGCTAGATATATAACTGCGATTAATAAAGTTGCCATAAGTAAGAAAATTATAATCTCTAAAAGATAGTTGTATTAGATTATTTTTAATGATTATCTCTATTAATTTAAAGCCTATATGTGGCTAACCGCTAGGAAGTTTGGCGTTAAAAGAAAAAAGCTTTACACATTTGCATCAATATGCAAAATCTTTTTGGGGTGCTTTTGGCTTGTGTAGATATCTATTTGCACCCTATTTAAAATTTCTTCCAGCAATACGTCTTCATGAATTCTAATATTTCACCATTGTCTCTATCTTCATAATATAAAACCAATAATTTTTTGAATTGTGAAACCTTACTCTCTGGTATTACCAATAGTCCTGCACCATTTGAAATTAAAAAGTGGTTAGCAAATATTACTGAAGCCCTTTTGTTTCCATCATTAAAAATTTGTGTTTTCATGCAATATAAGCATAGTTCAATAGCGATATCAGCCTGTTCTTCATCCTTGTTTAGTATTTCTTCTATTTTTTCTTTAACAACAGATTCAATAGGCATAGGTGGAATATAAGTTGTACCTCCTATAGTTACAGGCACGCATCTTATTCTGCCACCATAAGTATAAAATCCCTCATTTACAAGACCTGCAATATAGCAAAGGATTGAATAACTAGTTTTAGATGCAACAACATCTTTATCCATAATAAATTCCCACGCATGCTTCAAATTTAATATCTTTTGAACATCTGTTGCAGTCATTCCACTAACTTTTCCATTTTCAATAATTGTTTCAGTGTCTGGAAATGTAGTAGCAATACCTTCAAGTATAGCCTGATCATAAATATTAGATTTCATGTTAGCTCTTGCAAAATCAATATTTAGCAATACTCTAGGTGATAATTCTTGCCCACTATAGCCTAATTTAGCGAGTTCGTTATTAATTTTTCTAATTTGTTTTTTATATTCTTTAGCGTCTTTTAATAATTTAGATATTGAAGCAAACAATTCATCGGAATACGAATCAACATATGTAGATGTGTTACGTCCTAAAACACGTTTTCTAATGTAGATGTATTTTTGTCCATCTCTATCTTTTATTTCAAGAGAACCATCAAATGGAATCAAATTTAATCTGGCAGTTATTTCAGCTCTTTGCTCCAACAATGTTTGAATTTGTAAATATTGTTTATCCATAGCCGTGTCTCCTTTTGGGGTGCTTTTATATTAATATTATATAGATTTGTACCCCAAAAGTTAATACTAACTTCCTAAAAAATGGATACACACATAAAAGCAAAAAGTAGTTATTTTAAAATCACTTTTGATTTGAAATACTTTTCCTGGAAATTAACCATTCTAAGAATTTCTTCTTTAGAAAAAGAAGCATTCTTATCAGAGACAATTAATTTGTCCTCGATATCATTTTTCCTATTAATAACTGCAATTACCTTTCCTTTGAAAGTCTTCAAAGGTTCATAAACTCCAATAACATAAGCATCTTGATATTCATTCTCTAATGCAGTCAATTCTTTTATATGCCCGTAATTTTGGGTATATATAATTCCTTCGTGGTTATAACCAATAGGTCTATCAACGAAGACTTCGACATCTTTACCTAAAAATCCAACTAACTTTTCTGTAAAAAGTAGTCGTTTCATATATTTATATGCAGTTTCTTCTATTGAAGGTTCACAATAATTAATGCTTTCCATCATTCTTTCGGCAGCATCCACAGCATCAAATGTATGGCAGATATTATAATATTTCACTATATCCTGCCCGTTGAAAAGTTTATAAACGCTTTTGCTAGATAAATTATATTTGATACAAATGACCCTATAAATATATCCAATCCAAAACATTTGATCTTTTGTATACTTTATTTTTCCATAACTGCTTTTTCCAAATTCTTCGTCCATTAAATCAAATACATCTTCTATAGATTCTGTGCGATATAGAAAAAGCTTATCGTCAAATGATTTGCCAATCGAAGAATACATAAATCTTCTGATGAAAATAGCAGAGCTATAACAAGTCTTGTCAACCGATGCCTCAAAAATTTTAGCTTGTGATCGACATAACAAAATTTCTATTGAAGTTAATGGCTTCATCTTAATACCTCTTCGATATATTTTCCTTTGCCTTTATATTCAATTCTAGCCATTTTTACCTTTTGAAATCCGCTATTTGTCAGTAAATTCCTATTTTCAATGCATTTTTCTTTTTCTTTTTTGCATACATACATTTCTTTAATTAATTGAATTTGGTTTGCTGCTTTACTTGTTTTCAAAACATATTGAAG
>JALEUF010000102.1 GCA_022781015.1 Caryophanales bacterium | reverse complement strand
CGGGGATCCGTTCAACGGATAGCCAGTAGCCAATGCGGGCGTTGGTTCGTTTCCCGCAGCCACACTGGGTGGCGGCTGGTAGCAGAGGGCTATATTGCCCGAAAATGCAAAACCACCAGATTGTCTGGTGGATAATTATTTATTTTTCTTGTACCCTTTTTGCTTTCTCGTCGGTACTTAATTAATATGAGGAACAAAATCGTCTATCAATCTCAAGCAAAAAGTTGTGGTTACTCCTGCGTAAAAATGGCTCTTATCCATTCTTCAAATAGGAGCGATTTCGCTTATGCCCCTGAACCAATAGTCGATAAGCAGGCTC
Organism: Caryophanales bacterium; assembly: GCA_022781015.1. Taxonomy (GTDB): domain Bacteria; phylum Bacillota_I; class Bacilli_A; order RFN20; family CAG-826; genus Alloenteromonas. The sequence goes on along the minus strand of JALEUF010000102.1, from coordinate 2,525 downwards.
CTTCCCTTGCCGAACTGATAAAATATGCTTATTCTTTAGGATTAACCCTAGAGGCATTTAAAGTTCGGGATTCGAAGGAAATCCTCAAGAATCGGGACTTCCCTATTTTGGTTTGTGTCTATGAAAAAGGGCTCTCCCACATGCTTTATATCTATAAAAGGAAAAGAAGATCGTTCTTGGCTTTTGATCCTTCTGTAGGCAAAAGGGAAATTAGTTTCTCCTCTTTTGAAAGCATGTTTGAGCTTAAGTATCTTAGACCGACCAGTTATGAAGACATTTCGCCTAAATACAATAAAAAACGCCCCTTTTCAGTCCTGCTTAATTTCATCCATTGCCTTTGTTCTTTCTTACCGACGCTTCTACTTTTCATCTCCATTTACTTACTAGGTAGTACCTCGAATTATCTACCGGCCTCCTTAGCGTTTATGAGTGCAGGTTTGCTATTTCTTTTGCTCTCAAAGATGGAATCAAAGGCAATGATGATGAAATTCGACAAACTTTATCTAAATAAAGTCGATGATGAATCTACATATAAAAGAAAGGAAAAATTCTTTCATTACAATCAATATAAAGCGGCATTATTCTCATCTAGGCCATCGTTTATATTGCATTTAATCGAGATTTTTTCAATTTTGATATTATTTTCATTTAACAATCCATATTCATTAATTGCCTTATCTTCTAGCTTACTATTCGCCGTCTCTATCCATTTATTATTCAATTCCAAAGACAACATATATCAAGAAGATGTTTCTTCTCTTGAATATGAATATTATTCTAGGATAAATAGTAAAGAGGATAGACTAGTATTGTTGAATAAAATAAGCAAAAGTGGCGATAAATACATGTCTTTATTAATGGGCAAGGAGGCAATTACATTCGCCTTTACTTTAGCTATATCAGTATTATTAACTCTTATAAATGGAATTATTAACATCGAATCATTTCTTTCGAATTTCCTAATGAATTATTTGATGATTCAATTAACTTCAAATTGCTTGCTCTCATTTTCCTTGATATCTAAAAAGAATAAGGAAGAAGCCTATTTTTCATATTATTTTCTATAAGAATATAGAATGAAACAATAGATAATGCTAAACTATCCATATAAATATATGGAACTTAGTTTTGAAAACGGATTCGATCCAACTTACGATTATCTAGAAAAAGAATATAACCTCATAATGGAAGTGGCTTTTGATGTATTAAAAATAAAGACCAATTATGAAGTTGATGTAAATCTTGTCAATGATGAAGAGATACATCAAATTAATCGGGATTATAGGAATGTCGATAGAATTACTGATGTCATTTCATTCGCCTTTAATGATGATGGTTCTTCATTAGGAATGATTAAGGATGAAGAAATTCCACATTTATTAGGGGAAATATTCATTTGTATACCTCAGGCTTTACGTCAAGCAAAAGAAATAGGCAATAGTGATGAAAGGGAGCTTTCTTTCTTATTTGTACATGGTTTGTTGCATTTATTGGGCTATGATCATATGAAGGAAGAAGATGCTAAAATCATGTTCCCACTTCAGGATGAGATTTTAAATATAGTCAAGGAGAGAAAGCATGGATAAAGAGGAACTTATCGGTATTGCAATAGAGGCTAGGAATAGATCTTATTCCCCTTATTCAAACTTTGCAGTAGGGGCTGCGCTTTATTGCAAAGATGGCTCGGTCTATATCGGTGCTAATATAGAAAATGCATCTTTCCCATTATGTATGTGTGCAGAACGTAATGCTTTATATAATGCGATGATGGATGGCAAAACTACTGATGACTTTTTATCTTTAGCAGTTGTAGCCGATACGGATTCATTTTGTTCCCCTTGTGGTGCATGTAGACAGGTTTTAAGCGAATTGTACCCGGCTACTAAGCCTATTTATCTAGCCAATCTAAAAGGGGATATAAAAGTAACTACAGTAGAAGAGCTATTGCCTTTTGGCTTTGATGGTGATGATTTATGAAAATTGGTTTTGTCTCGATTCTAGGTAGGCCTAATGTTGGCAAATCTACCCTATTAAATGCTTTATTATCGAAAAAAGTATCGATAGTATCCCCAAAAGCTCAGACTACTAGGGATGCAATATCAGGAATATTAAACGAAAAGGATTATCAAATCGTATTTGTTGATACTCCAGGTATTTTCTATGGTAAGGAAAAACTCTATTCCTTAATGAAAAAGACTGCTTTTGAATCCAGCCGCGATGTAAATGCAATTATTTATATGATTGATGCATCTACTAAAACATTAGATGAGGACATAAAGATATATAATTCTATAAATTCCGATGCTCCTAGGATTGTTGTTTTAAATAAAATTGATTTGATAAAAGCAGAAGAAGCCAAAGAAAAGAAAGAAATAATTTCTGAAAACATGAAGTCAGTATTATTGATCGAGGCTTCTATAAAGGAAAATTTCGGCTTAAAGGAAATAAAAGATGGCCTTTATTCATATTTAGAAGAAGGGGAACCTTTTTATCCTACTAACATCATTACTGATAAGGATAAGGCT
>JALEUF010000141.1 GCA_022781015.1 Caryophanales bacterium | reverse complement strand
TGAATTATGGCTATACAGTCAAGATTAGATATCTTGGCATCGATACTCCTGAATCTACTTCTGAAATCGAAGAATGGGGCAAATCAGCTTCCTTATACAATAAATCTGTTTTCGAATCTGCCAAATATGTAATCCTTCAATCCCAAGGCTGGGCTAGAGGGGATACTGTCAAAGCCGCTACGGCTGATGGCAACCAAAGGTCTTTAGCATATGTTTGGTATACCACTAATGCTAATCCAACCCTAAATGATTTTAGATGCCTTAACCTAGAAATGGTTTATCAAGGTTTCTCTCAAGGCATTGGCTCCATTGAAGAAATGGGCGAATATTTCTATAAGACTTTCGATAAAGCCAATTTATCTGCTAAAGCTAACTTAAGACATCAATATTCGGGCAAAAAGGATCCTAATTACTATTATTATGATGATAAGAGCCCATTCTTTGATGATTATGTTAGAGAAATATCATTGAAGGAATTATATCTTTCTGGTACTGCTACTAATACGACCGATTCTAAGTTTGTCGATGGTAAGACCTTATATAAGATCCATGGTTATGTCTCTAGAAAGATTAAAGGTGCTTTCTATATCCAAGACAAGGCCGATTATGGTAGAAAAGAGGGTGATCCGCTTCCAGAAGCTTATGGCTTATATGTCTTCACCTATGCCCAAACTGATATAAAAGTAGGGGATGAAGTCAGCGTTATTGGACAGCTTTCAGTCTATGGTGGCTGCTACCAAATCCAAGGCATTTCTTATTCAACCTTGAATCCAGACCTTCAAAGGGATACCCAAATATTAACTACTGGCAACAAGATTGTCCCAATCCCAATGACCATTAATGAATTCAATTCCGATAAGGCTTATAACAATGTACTCATTACCTTAAAGGAAACAGTATATTCTTATAACAAGACATCTACTTATAATGGTGTTACCTCCGATTCTGCAGAAGGTGGAGTTGAAGAAGTTAATAAATATAACGAGAAATATCCTTTCTATAACACCGATAACAAGATAATTTTCTATGCTAAAGTCGGTAACAAAGATACAGGCAGGGAAATTAGATTAGTCAAGGATAAGGATATCTTAGTTAAATACGGAACCGAATATTCTAGATCCTATAAATTCTTCACTGGCGGAACTAGCTATTATAATCCAAAGGGTGCCGAAAAGATTTATCCAACTGTCGATAATGATGATCCAAACCTCATAGTTACTACCTATAAGAAAAAAGAATTCAATTTTACTGGTATTTTGGGCAATTATGTTTCCTCTTCTGGAAAGACCCAACAATATACCTTTAATATCACTCATAGTGCCGATATTACCAATTTAGGAGAAATTGCCTAATGGCTAATGAAGGCAAAGTATATTTCTCTCCTTCTAGACATAGAGTCTATATAGACAAAGTGGAAAAGAAGGAAGAAGTAACTGATCTAACTACAACTATTCCAAGCGAAGAAAATGAGATTCGCGCATATTCCAAAGTTGCCCACAATAGGGATATCTTGGCATATGATAAGTCTCAGAACGCTTTATGCTTCGTTGTAATTGGAGGCATCGTCTTGATCATAGGAATACTGTTTATTTTCTTATCACTTCAAAAAAGACGTAACAAGATAGTCGGCATCAACGTTGCCTCTTTGCAATTCTTCATTTGCGTTACTTGCCTCGCTATAGGAATAGCAACACTAACTACGGGTATTATCTTATTGATAAAAGCTTTGAAACTTAAGAAAAAAGCCAATAATGAGATTGCCTATATATCAACTTTGAAGAGGGATATTTGACCACGACTTGTTTGTGGTCTTTTTTCCACCATTTATTTTGATATAATAAATTGTCAGAAAATCTGGGATGAAAGGAGTAATTATTAATGAAAAAAAGAATCATTCCATTTCTAGCTATTGCAACTTTGCTTGCTGCCTGCGGTGAAAAGCCAAATACGCCAAGTACAAGCACAGGCACTGATAGCGTTCAAACCGAAGTCACAAAGTACACCATCACCGTTTCTAAGAGTTCTGATTACACAGTCGAAGGATTAGCTGCGGAAGGGTATGAGGAAGGTGCTACCGTTACTTTCACCATCACCGTCAAAAATGACAAAAAAGAAATCGACAAAGTCATCGTCGATGGAACTCAATTAGTCGCTTCTAATGGTACTTATACCTTTAAGATGCCAAACAAGAACGTTGCTATCGTTGTCCAATTGAAAGACAAAGCTGGCGTCAAAGTCGCTACTGTCACTGTTGATAATGAATCTCCAAAAGTAGGGGATGTTGTCAATGTCACTTTAAAGCTTGATAACGTTGCCGTCACCGAAGGCGTTACCGTTACTGCTACTACCGGTGCTGATTTAGTTACCATCGAAGGGACTAAGATCACCTGTAAAAAAGAAGGTGCAGTTGCTTTAGAAGTTGCTGCTACTGTTGATGGAATTGCTTACAAGAAAGATGTTAGTTTCACCATCGGCGAAGCTATCAAGATTACAAGTATCAAGACTATCCAAGATACTGCTCCAACCTATAGTGGCCAAGATGCTACTTACCCAAGCCAAGTCAATGTTGAAGGTAGAGTTGTCAATGTAAATAAGAATGGTATCGTTGTTTATGATGGAACTGCCATTATCAGCGTTTATGATTCTAAATCTAAAACAGTTGCTAAAGTTGACGAATATGTTCGTATCACCGGTACTCCAACCCGTTATAAATCTAGTGCTACCGATGAAAGATGGTGGCAATTTAGTTATAAAGACACGGGATTGGCTGTTGCTAAGATTGAACATGCTGAAATCGCTCTTCCAACAACTGTCACCCCATTCACTGGTGCTGATTTGAATTCTTATGCCACTCCGGCCGCTGGTACAGTCAAATTAGTTTCCTTTACTGGGACCGTAAAAATCGATGGAACCCATACCAATATTTCATTAGAAGGTTCTACCAAGACTTTATCCTTCTATAGTGAAAACCACACTGTTGTTAATGGCTTAAAATATAATTTTGAAGCCTACTTAGCCGAACTCCAAGCCGGCAAGTATTTGGTTGCTTATATTACTAAAGTAGAAGCTGCCGAAATGGATCCTGTCGAATCCGTTAGCATCACCAATGGTGCAACTGCTTCTGTTGAAGTTGGTAAACAAGTAACTTTGACTGCAAGTGTTTTACCAGCGACTGCTGATCCACGTGTCACTTGGACAACTAGTGATGCGACCAAAGCAACAGTCGAAAATGGAAATGTTGTTGGTGTCGCCGAAGGCATTGTCACAATAACTGCAACCACAGTTGGAAAAGATTCTACTGGCGCTACAAAAACTGCTACCATTGAAATCACCGTTACTAAGAGCACAGCCCCAACAAATTTAGTCACAGAAACCCTTGATTGGGCAAACAAAACATTTGAACCAACAACCGCAACTCCTGATGCTGTATTTACAGTTGGTGCTGTTTCCGCAACCTTAGAAGGTGGCGGAACAAAAGGAACACAATGGGCAAATGGCTATGCTATCCGTGTTTATAAAGGCAAAAAGTTGACTCTTTCTGTCGCTGGTGGAACCTTATATTCTGCTAAGGTCATAATCAACAGTGTTGACGCTAAGTATGTTGCATCATTTGAAGCAGGTGTCATCGGTGGCACTTGGGTTAAAAACGAAGATCGTGTCTATACTGTAACTGCTACAGCCGAAACTATTGTTATTTCCGCTGCTGCAAATCAAATTAGAATTAACAGTATTGCTGTTTCATACGTTCCAGCCGCTTAATTAATTCTTCATCTACACTAGCCATCTCTTGGGAGGTGGCTTTTTAAATTTAAATTGCCTATTGCTTGAAAGATACTAAAGTATTAGAATGTTCAAGCCTTAAGGCAAGCATGGACCGTTAGCTCAGTTGGTAGAGCAGCTGACTCTTAATCAGCGGGTCGCGGGTTCGAGTCCCTCACGGTCCACCAAAATTACTTGATTCGTTCCTTTGCGGAACGTTTTCTTTTTCGGTACATTTGATACCAGATTGGAGGTGGCAAAAGATGGATAAAATCATAAAAATGGGTGATACCATCAAGGCTTTGGTTGATAAGAAAGCATCGTGGGGTTCTGAGGTGGTTTTTGTACCAAAAGGTAGTATTTGCTTAGTCTGCGAAGTGCATGAATGGGGAGCCATAATGGCTGAGACGCCGGAATCAACATCTTTTGCCTTAGTTGATTACGAAAAAGGTGAATATGAAAAGATTGAAGCAACTATGTCTGATAATTATTGAACACCCACAAATTAATTAGGTGAATAATTTGTAAGAGTGTTTAATTTATCCGCTCTTCTTTGCTTTTTCTATCTTAGTTGCCATATAATTAAGTAGACATATGGGACAGCCAAAGAAAAGTAATATCAAAAAGATAGTTTCTATTTTGCATAGAAACAAAAGAAAGGTAATCTCTTTGGATTATCTATCTAAATTAGTTGGGATATATCCTGATGTTTTAGGGGAAGAACTTTCTTATTTTTGCCCTTTGATACTAATGGATCCTTCTATTAATATTCGTGATTATGTAGAAGTTTTTAGAGCATATATAGCAGAACCTATTAAAAAAGAAGAACCTAAGAAAAAGGTTGTTAAGAAAGAATCCATATCCAAGGCTGAATTATCTAAATATAAAGGGGTAGTGGACTTTGCTTATAAGAAATTTACTTCTGTCGGAGGATTGTTTGATCCTTCTTATAATTTAACCGAACATGATATTAGGGTTCTAGAAAAGCTTCTAGAAAAAGAAAATAGGCGTTTCAAGACCAAGAAAAAGAAAACTAGATAGCTTTTAAGTAATTTCTAGCAATATTGAAGTGCTTCAAAAAGTTAATAAAAATTAACTATAAGCCCCTTTTAGGGGCTATTTTTAAATCAACATTGTTTATAGACTCCAAAGAAACTATACTAAGGTCATTAAGGAGATTTTTATCTATTTTTGAATATGGCAGAAATCAAGAAAACAATGAAATCCGTTGATGGCAA
>JALEUF010000138.1 GCA_022781015.1 Caryophanales bacterium | reverse complement strand
AGATTTGATACTATATCCACCGGAATATGATTCAATGGTAAATTTAGCGGCTTCAGTATCTTTATTATAAGTGATCTTACTGTTAGAAACGCTTACGGATAAAGTATTTGTGGTATTTAAATTGTCGGCACCGCCGTTAAGGGCAACATTTTGGTCTTCACATACAATTAAATAATCACCATCAGTTAAATCTGCTTGAGTAGTTACTTTATCCCAAGAAGTTGGAGTTATTGGAGCTTCTACCGTTACTAACAAGGACGCACTACCCTCGCCATAAGGAGCAATAACATCAATTGTCGTAGTTCCTTCACCAATAGCGGTAACTAAACCGGTATCAATATCTACGCTAGCGACCTTATCATCTTGGCTTTCGAATAAGAAAAGTCTAGAGGCATCGCTAGGAGTAGCTATAACCGTTTTCTCCATATCATAAGTATCGCCAACCGTCAGATTGACCGAACTAGGGTCAACACTTAAAGATGATGTCGCAATGAATGGAGAAACTTTAACAGGAACGTTGACTGTAGCTATTTTCCCATTTTTAGTCGCCGTGACAATGATATTTGCGTTGCCTTCGCTAATGCCTTCTATTAATCCGTTTCCGTCAACTTTAGCAACATCGGCATTAGATGATGCATACGTAATGGTTCCATTAGCAGTTTCTAACTTAACCTTAATCTTCTCGTTAACCGCAAGATTAATTGAAGTTTGCTGAACGGAGACAAATGGTTCATTTATTTTCATTAAATTAGCAACATTTAATCTTCCATTAGTAATGTTAGATGGGCCAACATCACTAAGCGAACTATCCCAGCTATTTAGCGGAATCATTTTGTTTTTATATAATCCAATATCGTCAGCAGTACTTTGAAGTTGATTTAGGAATTGAGATGGCGTTCCTTTTGGATATTTTTGTTTCCATAAGCAAGCGGCACCCGCAACTATTGGACTAGAAAACGAAGTACCCTGTGTATCTTCATATATATGGGTTATGGAATTTTTAGTCCCCGATTGGGTTGCGGTCCAAACATATCCAGGGGCTAAAATATCAACATTAACCTCACCGGTTTGGCTAGGATCAACATAATTAGTAAATTCAGCAAGCTTAGAAGCATTACCCTTGTTATCATAGTCTCCTATAGCTCCGACTCCGATTACATTGCTATTACATGCTGGATAAGATTTATGATAAGTAGATTCATTTCCAGCTGCTGCTACAACAATAATTCCAGCGTTATATGCTTTTTTACAGACATCTTCCAAATAAAGAGCAACCGAACTATCACCTTCTTGAGGATCTCCCCAACCATCAGTGAAGTTCTCGGCATATGCGCCTAAAGACATATTAATAACATCGACTTTTTGGCTGATTGCATAATCAATGGCGCCTTCAATGGCAGCAAAACTCATATCTATTTTCAAAGCCAAAATATCTGCATCAGGAGCAATTCCAACTCCACCTACGTCGTTTAGAGGAGCAGCCGCTGTTGTAGATGTATTTGTCCCATGAGTTGCCCAGGCATACTCATTAGCATCTACTTTTTCCCAATCTTCGGCAATACAAGTTGGATTAGAAGAATAAGACTTATAGTAAAGGGCTGTACCCTGAGAATTAGAATAATAATAACGACTATCTTTGGATATAGCGCTTGTGCCATCACTTCTAACATATTCAGGATGTTTATAATCGAATCCATCATCAATAACAGCAATAGTAGTACCTTTGCCTGTATAGCTATCCCAGACACTTTCGATGTTGCCAATTAATGATGTGCCTAATGAACGGGTCTTTTGTTTTGAATATTCTCCATCACTAGGAACAATATATTTAGATGCCTTTATTAATCCTGCCGGATTGGTGATTCTCTCACCAAAATAAGCATCTTCATCTTTAACGTAATCTCCTGTTTTGTATTCTCTATATAGGTTTTGGGCTAACCCAAATATAGAACCAAATAACAAAAACGATGATAAAGTAACCGCTGCTACTTTTAGCTTTTTATTCATATAGGTATCTCCAAGATAGCTTCATGTGCGGAAAAAATTATATTATTCGACATGAATCTAAATAAAATAAATTATCCTAAAAACATGAAAATAACGTTTATATAGCAAAAAACAAGCCTTTAACATTGCAATAAAGGTCTTTGTTTTATACCATAAATAAGGAAAATAAGTAAGGGCAATATTGTCATGAAGGAAATTAGGCTAATTTATTTTGGCTTCGGTAAAAGCAATACCTATTTAGCGTTGAAGAAATATTTATATTCATCAAGCCAATCAATGAAAGAAATAACGCCCTGCGAATTATTTGAAGATGAAAATTATCGAATTCAATTAATCGCAGGTAAAAACATGGATGAAATAAAAGAGGCTTTCTTATTTCATGAAGCCGATTATGCTTTTGTCCCTTTTGCTAATGATGACTGCGGTTTAGTCCCACAGGTAAGGGATTTATTACTAAATGAAGAAGTACCAATTGAATTATTTGATACCTATAAATCCAAAATAGTCTTATATAGCTACATACATAAAGATAATGAAGGCATAAAAGGATACGATATTGAATCCGTATACGGAAATTTGCCAACATTAAGGCAATGCTCAATGTTCATAAATGAATCTATCCCTTTTGCTGCAATGAGGAAGAAAGCATCCACTACTGAAGCTTTGGATTATATAAGCAAACATCCAAATGAAAAATCATTAGCATTAGGAAATGCCTCAGTTTCTGATTATCCTGATTTAATACGTTTCCAAGATGAAAGTGCTTCTAATTATGGACAGACAAATACTAGGTTTTTCTTAATCGGAAGAAGAAAACAACTAGAAAAAGGTTGCATTAAAGAAGTGAATGAAAAAGAAGAGATCAAAGATTTGCTATGCGGACATTATTTATATCTTTCTACTCCAAGTCCTCATAGCCAGCTTAGCAATACCCCCGCTTCTTATAGACTGGTAAAAATTAAGCGCGAAGGTAACGAACTTTCTTTGCAAGGAAGGGCAATAAGCTATACGGATTCACCTTTATGTCATTCGGTCTCCTCTACAATAGATATAAAAGGTAATACCATCTATTTCTATTATGAATATGAGCCGGACAAGGTCTTAACCTCTGTTAAAGGAATAGTGCTACTAAAAGCGGAAATAGATGATTTTCTTTCTAGGCATATATTGAATGGATATTATTATGGTTACGATAACAATAAATGTGGAACAATCCGCTTTATAAAAATCTCCAGCGAAGAATATAGGAGGTATATAAAAGATGAATAAACCTTACCAAATATTCATTTCTTTTCCTCGACTAGAAAAAGAAGATGCCGAGGAACTAATATTTACCAAAGAATATTATCATGCGAAGAAATTGTATGAGGTTCTAGAAAATCTATTAGGTATTCATACTTTCTTTTGCCCAGAATCTTTATTGACTAGGAAAAAAGATACTTTCGACGAAGAAATTGAACGCGCTTTAAAAGAAGCGACCTTATTTCTAGGCGTCTCATTAACAATGGAAAACGAGAATAGGCATTTCGTAAATGAAGAAAGACGTATATATCTAGAAACTAGAAAAGGAAGAAAACCATTACCTTATTTTCTAGTATCTCCAGAAACAAAAAGGGTAATAGAGAGTCTACCGCTATATAAAGATAATTCCGGCGAAATTGCCCTTTATCAAGATGCATCATCGATGGCTACCTTTTTCAATACGATCAATACAGTCATCATGAAGGAAAATAAAAAAGTAGATAACATCAAGATATGTAAAAACTGTTTCCGTATATTTCATGATGGAAATGAAAAGAATAGCCTTTGTCTTTGCCACGACAAAGATAGAGTCATAATAGACGAAAATGGCTTCTATTTTCCTTGCTGCAACAAGCATATCAAGGCAAAGAAAAACGAATTATTAGAAGTATCACCTGGATGTTTAGAGAAAGAGCATAAATTTTAGGGAATGTAAATATGGATTATTCAATTAATGAAATTTTATCGGCTTCGATTGCCTTAGTGGGAATCTTGTTCTGCTGGTTTTCTTTCTTCTTCAATTTATTTGTAAGGAAATATAGGAAGAACAAGTTATTCTACATGATTGTCTTGTTCATATTTGGTTTCTATATGTGTGGGTTTGGTAAATATTATAACCCAGAAACTAGACTTCCATATCAAGATGGCAGCAATTGGCTGCAATTTATTTCCGGAGGTATCGCGGATGCCTTAACCTTATTTGTCTTCCAAATCAAATCGGATTATATACGTTCATTTGTCTTAACTAAAAATGGAGGAGATTTATATTTCATAATTATTTATGTAATCTACTCCTTATCTTGCGTTGTCCTTGTTGCTATGTCAACAATCACGTTGTTCATCAAAAACTTCATTCCAAGGGCAAAGAATTTAATTTCTGGTCCAGACGTAATTATATTTACAGACGAAAATAACCCACTTTCGTTGCAAATCGCCAAGCAATTAAAGAAAAAAGGCGATAATGTCATAGTAATATTAGATAAGACTTCTATGATTTATCAAAACGCAAGTGAATTCAAAAGTGCCTTCGAAAAAGCTAATATTGATTTCCGTCTTGCTTCGTTAAGCGAAAAATATCTATCAACTTTTATTAACCGTAGATTATTACGTAAAGGAAGAAAGATAACTATCTTGTCATTATATTCAAAAGAAGAAGATAACATCCATCTAGGTATATTAGCCTTAAATAGAATTAGACGTTGCTTCAATAAAGAATACATTCAATATAGCAAAGAGATAGAGACTTGCTTAAAAGATAGCAAGCCTTTTGATATTGATAAAATCCAAAAAATGGCAGCTCCTTTAGAAAAAGCCAAATTTAACGAACACCTTAATGTAGTCTTGCTAAAACATACTGGTGAATTTGAAAAATCATATAGATTTGGGACCAGAAGTTTTGGAGTAATAAGAACATTGTCTTTTGATGATGTCATCGCTGAAAAGTTTGTTCTAGATTATCCTTTGTATCATTTCTATAAAGAAAATGAAGAATGGATTAACAATATAAAGAATTATAAGAAAGTCCCTTCCATAAAAGTACATCTCATATCCAATCAAAAGGCAATAGTAAATCTATTTGAGAAAATGGCAACTTCATATCAACTTTTTGATGATGTTATCCCTTCTTTTGAATTTGTCTCAAATATCGGCGAAGAACCTTTTGTTGATGAATCTATTTCAAATTACATACATCTATTCAATATCTCTAATACCCAAATAAATATCCATGACCGTTCTAGCGTTATGGAATATGGGAAAAGAATCGCCAAAGAAAATGACGATAACATCCATCTATTCGTAGTTCATGTCGATAACGGGGATGAAAATGATGAGATATTATCCTTGCTATATGAAATGATTTACCTTAAATATGAAAGAAATAACACCTACTATTTTGCCTTCCAATTAACTAGCAAGGGTAAAGTAAATCTCTATGATGGAAAGAATAAGGAAACTTATCCATTAGACACGAAAAGAAAGCACTGCTACACCTATGGGCATCTAGAAGATTTCTTGAATAGGGCTTTTGAGAAAAACGAAATCCTTTCCTTTATCGGAATGTCACTAAATCTAACTTATTCCATATCCACTTCTTATTCTTTGTCTAATCGCGATTCGCTATCCATAAACGAAGAAGAAAACCAAAGAGGAAAGATAGAATGGATATTGATGAAGCCAGAAGAAAAAGAGAAAAACATTAACCCAATATATACATATCCGACAAAAATGTACCTTCTAGGTTATAGGCTTAGTTTTGTTCAGCATGATGATTTGCATTATGCCTCAATTGAAATTACTAGACTTGATAATAACCAAAAGATATCTTTGGATGAATTCTCTTCTTCAGTCGCATCATTAAGGTATAAAGATGAGCAAGAAGATCTATTGCCTATCCAAAAGACTTTATTCTCGATCGAGCATCTGCGTTATGTTGTCTTTGATGTCTTGTATTTAAAAACGGAAGCATTAGATTTTACTAGCTTTGTCTCGAATATAGTTTGTAAGAAAAAAGATGGATCTTATAACTTAGTAAACAAGAATAAAACCTCAAACGTATTCATCATAAAAACTGAAGAATTATGGAGCCTTCCTAATAAGACATTCTCCTATCTAAATGAAAATAAAGGACATACGGGTTGCTTGCTTTTGGATTCTTTAAATGAAAAAGAATACGAAACTGCTATGAAAATAATCCATTCGAGTTTGCTTAAGAAAGTTTACCAAACCGATATAAATGGGATAACTGAATTAGGCTATATTCTTGATAATGCGAATAAACTAGTTAAAAGGGACTAAAGAGCAAGAAAACTAGACCCCATTATCCTTTCGGGTTATCAACGTGTCCAACAAAAATAGGTGACCCATTGATGTCTTTTATAATGTAAATAAAAGGTTGATTCAATTTAACTTCAACCGTATTCATTTCCATGCTTCCGGCGCTTCCAGCACCAAAACTTGCAGTTGTTAAACTTCTAACTATTGTCCCATTTTCGTTAAAATCAATCTCATTCCTTTGCTTAATGTTTTGAAGATAGACATTATATTTTTCTTTTGGGTTTTCTTTTATGACTTTATCAAACGAATTGATGTTCCTGTTAAAAACATCTTCAAACCCTAAATTTCCTAAAGATGATTTCAAATCAATATCGTTCTTAAATGAAAACTTAGGGGTTGTTAATTTAACCATTATGGATTCTTTTGGATTTAGATTAACTACCTTGCTTTTCTCTTCGTCTACAAAAATATTTTTTCCTTTTGTCAGCTCATAAATATTATCTTCTACTTTCTTTGGGACTAAATAAGTAACCGAAGCTACTTTATCAGTATAATAATCAGTTACAGAGAGATAATTCCCATAATCGTAATAGCAATCAGTTAAATACGAATGCTTCATAAAAGTAGTTTGAACTTTTTCGTTGTTTTTGAGATAGAAATTATCTTTGATATTTTTATCGCTGCTATATTTGATATACCAATCATTTTTGAAATAGAAGGTCGAGAATAAAAATAGCATAGTCTCTTTATCGATTTCCAAAAACCTATCATCTATATAATTAGAGGTTTTTAAAGCTTGATCAACCCATTGAAAGACCTTTTTTCTATCTGAATCGAAATCAAGTTGGTAAGCCTCACAATATAACTTAGTTAAATCATCAACAAATTCAGCAGAGTATTCATACTTATTATCTAAGAAAGCAGCATTCTTGACTTGGATAGTCGAATTCTCTTTCCCAAAAGAATTAGCTTTTATTAATTTCTCATAAAAAGATGTTCTACCATTCTTATCTAGGCCTAGAAGATTATCGAAACGATTTCTTAAATCTTCTTTAGATGTTCCGCATCCCATTTCGTTCATCAAAGAATATAGGCCTGCTATCGAAT
>JALEUF010000135.1 GCA_022781015.1 Caryophanales bacterium | reverse complement strand
TGGATTGAAGTCGTAACTGGACCAATGTTTGCTGGGAAAAGCGAAGAACTCATTAGACGTATTAGAAGGCTAGAATATGCGAAAAAGAAGATAAAAGTATATAAGCCTGCAATCGATAATAGATATACATATGGGAAAGTAGAATCCCATCTTCATAATAAAGCAGATGCTACAGTTGTAGCTTCTTCAGTTGATATCCCAGATTTAACTAGCAATGATGTCGATGCCGTTGTTATTGATGAAGTCCAATTCTTCGATAATGGAATAATAGAAAAAGTCGACAGGATGGCTAATTCAGGTGTCAGGGTAATTGTCGGGGGGCTTGATACGGATTTTAGAGGAGAGCCATTCCCCATTGTAGCCACTTTACTTGCCAAGGCTGAATTTGTAACAAAGCTAACTGCAATATGTGTAGTTTGCGGAGCCCCTGCCACGATGACCCAAAGGATAATAAACGGGGTTCCTGCTTCGATTAATGATCCAACTGTACTAGTTGGAGAAAAGCAAACCTACGAACCTAGATGTAGACATTGCCATATAGTAAAAAAGTAGCATTCCCGCTACCTTTTTTATTTCTTTTTATCCTTAATATGGAATTCAATCTTACTAGATGCAATCCGGCAGTTTATTAGACCTTCCTTTTGGATTCCAAACCTAGTAAATACATAAGCATCCACCGCCTCCCAAATAAATACCCAGCAGGCAATGGAAATTATTTCCCCAAAGAAATTACCTTTAGTAAAAAACATAAATAATTCATAGGCGATCAATAGGATTATCCCTAGTAACATACATAAGCCTACGACAATCTTATTTCTTTTTAATCCAACAGAGGACTTTGTAAATTCAAAATTAGCCATTTTGGAAAATAAAGATGAGATGTTTTCAATTTCAGGCTCACTTTCTTCATTGATAATAAAATCAATCGTGACAGGAACGCTAGGCTTAATATAACCTATTTCATCTTTAACATGGTCAAATAAAGCCCTATTTATCTTTCTTTTTCCTGAATACGGCTCATAGATATCTTCATTTCTTAACTCTACTTTTATATGGGCCCTATTATCTTCTTCAAGTAAAGATGAAGTTACTTCACTTATGACATTCCTTTTGGATTTCTTTAATTCGGCTAGCTCTAGTTTATAAGTTTGCTTTATCTTTCTTAATTCTTCTTTGTTCATAATCTATTCCCTTTTTAATAAATGTTTGGCTAATGAAAGAGATTCAAATATAGAATCATCCATATCTAGATATCTATAAGTTGCTAATCTACCTAGGAAATATACATTCTTCAATTTGGATGCTTCTGCTAGATAAGCAGCTGCTAATTTGGTATTCCTTTCATCATTAATCGTATAATAAGGAATCATCCCTTCGCTAAATTGGGCAGGGTATTCTTTAGTAATTATAGTTTGGTCTATGTCAATTAATGTTGGATCAAAATATTTATGTTCGCATATCCTAGTATATCTAGGCTCGTTATCGGTATAATTTACAACCGCATTGCCTTGGTAAGACTTTTCTTTTAATATCTCTACTTCAAATCTAAGGGACCTATATTCAAGCCTTCCTTTGCTAAATCCAAAATATTCATCTAGCCTACCTGTATATATAATCGTATCGGCTAGATTATCATATTTTTCTTTGTCTTCTAGATAATCCTTTTCTAATAGGATTGTTGCTCCGCTTAATAAATTCTCGATAAATGGGGTAAACCCTCCTTTAGGCATCGCTTGATATGGATCATTGAAGTAATTGTTATTGTATTCAAACCTTAAAGGCAGTCTCTTAATAATTGATGAAGGGAGCTCGTTGCAGCTTCTCCCCCATTGCTTCTCTGTATAGCCTTTAATCAATGTCTTGTATATAGTTGGACCTACTAAGGATAAAGCCTGTTCTTCGAGGTTATTTATTGGCTTATTTTTATAAGGAGCAGTTTCTTTTTCTATTATTTCTTTAGCCTCTTCTATGTCTTTCACACCCCAAAGTTCATTAAATGTATTCATATTAAAAGGCATATGGTAATAGTTACCTTTAAAGAATGCCAAAGGGGAATTGATAAAAGGATAAGTCTCTGCATATTTATTGAAATAATCGAATATTTCCTTTTTATCGGTATGGAAAATATGGGGACCATAGACATGGACTGGGATATTATAGATATTGGATGTAAAGATATTCCCACCTATATGGTTCCTTTTTTCTATTACCAAAACTTTCTTTCCTGCGTCTAGTAATTCCCTAGCTAGAGATGCCCCGGACAATCCTGCCCCGACGATTAAATAATCAAATTGCTTTTTCATATGTATTATTATGTCTACTTTATTTAGATAAAGTCATTAATTTTTGCATTAAGCAAGTCATAAGGATAAAATTTGTCCATATGAAACAAAATCTAAATTATTCCCTTTCTTTTAAAGAAGGGTTTGACAAAACTGACATTAATCCTTTTAAAGGTATCAAGGTTGATTTGCCTCACCAGGCTAGATTATCCCCTTCTTATCATTATTTTAACGATGAATATTATAAAGGAACTTATACATACCAGATTATCTTCGATGATGAATATCCTTCTCTTCCAATAAAGATACTTCATCTAGAAGGGGCAATGCTTAAAGTAAGGTGTTATATAAATTCAAAATATGTAGGGGAACAAATTAGTGGTTATCTTCCAATTGAATTTAATCTGACTAGCCTTATAAAGAAAAAAGACAATGTCTTAACATTGGTAGTTATTTCAGATGAAGATAAGGACATCCCTCCTTTTGGGCATCTAACTGATTATCTTTGCTTTGCAGGCATTTACCGTGAGATGTATCTATATTCTTATCCAGATAGATATATTTCGTCTTTTTATGTAAATGCTTCCATGTCTGGAAAATTAGATATCCATATCGATTATGTTGGAGAGACAATTAATAAACCTTTGTTCCAGCTTAAAAAGGATGACAAGTTAATAAAAGAATTCAAAGAAACTTCCTTGACTATAGAAAATATCACCCCATATTCATTAGAAAATCCTTTCTTATATACTTTCAATATTATTTATGAAGGAGAAATATATTCTTCTAGGATTGGCTTTAGGGATATTGAATTTAAGCTAGATGGCTTCTATCTAAACAAGAAGAAGATAAAGCTAATAGGAATGAATAGGCACCAGACATATCCTTATATTGGAGGGGCTGCTTCAAAATCACTTCAAGAAGAAGATGCCGATTTCATTAAATATAAATTAGGTTGCAATTTGGTTAGGACTAGCCATTATCCAGAAAGTGAGCACTTCCTTTCTAGATGTGACGAAATTGGGCTTCTTCTAGTTGATGAAATACCAGGTTGGCAACATATAGGAAATGAAAAATGGAAATCTAACTGCATCGATTTTGCCTCTAGGATGATTAAGAAAGAAAGAAATCACCCCTGCTTAATCTCCTATGGATTAAGGATAGATGAATCTAGGGATGATGATGAACTATATGGAAAGATAAACAAAATCCAAAAGGAACTAGATCCCTATAGATGTTCTTTAGGTGTAAGGAATTTCAAGGGTTCAAGCCTAAAGGAAGATATATATGCCTATAATGATTTCTCTTGTAATAGCATTAATCATGGGCTAGATGAGCCTTCTACTTATAGCCAGAATAAACCTTCAATCGTAACCGAACATTCTGGACATACTTTCCCTGTCAAGAGTTTTGATTCCATCTATAGGATTAAAGAAGGGGTATTAAGGCATCTACGTATATTAGACGATACTTATAAACATAAGGATTCACTTGGCTCGATATGTTGGTGTGCCTTTGATTACAACACGAAAAGAGATTTTGGCTCAGGAGACAATATATGTCATCATGGAGTGGCTTCTATTTTTAGGAACGAAAAAGATGTAAGTTATGT
The DNA here is from genome assembly GCA_022781015.1 of Caryophanales bacterium. Classification (GTDB taxonomy): domain Bacteria; phylum Bacillota_I; class Bacilli_A; order RFN20; family CAG-826; genus Alloenteromonas. The sequence continues at coordinate 5,725 of JALEUF010000135.1, read as the reverse complement.
CTATTCTAGCCAACAAGATGATGAAATAATCCTTCATCCATTAGGAATGTTTAATGCAGGTGATTTAGATGAAGCTAGATTAAATAGGATATTAGTACTTACTAACTGCGATTATATTTCTTTGTCTATCGGGGATGAATTTATATCTAATTTCTATCCAGATAGCAAAAATTATCCAAATTTGAAGCATCCTCCAATTATCATCGATGACTTAATCGGGACTAGATTCAATGATGATAGATTTAATAAAAAAGAATCCAAATGGATAAAAGATGCCTTAAACGAAGCCTGTTTTGACGGGTTCAACAATCTTTCCTTCAAAACTAAGATCAAGGTTGGATTAATAATCGCCAAATATCACCTTGCCTTCCCTGATTTATCGGATTTATTTACCAAATATATCGGGGGATGGGGCGATAAAAACAGGAAATTCATTATCAAAGGATATAAAGATAACAAGGAAGTCGATGCAACTTGTTTCTCTTGCTTTGACCATTATGAATATAGTTTCAGGTCGAATAAATATATATTAAGGAATGAATCTAGTTACGATACTGGAGTGATATATATTAAAAAAGTTGACCAAGATGGCCATATTTTGCCTTATGATTTCTCCTCGATAAACATAAAAACAAAAGGACCTATTAGGTTATTAGGTCCTTCTATGGTTAATCTAGAATCCGGATCTACTTCTATTTATGTTGCCTCTACTCTAGTTAAGAAAGAAGAAGAGGCCAAACTCATATTAGAAGGAGAGTTCGGGACTAAAGAAATTAAGTTTATTGTACGGTAGTGTCTTTTCTTTTCTTGATTTCCTTGACCATTAAATCATATTTTTCTTCATCAATTTCATAGAAGAAATGGACAAGGATATAAGATGCTGCTAATAGAATTATGGTTGCTCCTATCATCCATATACCCATGATGATTTTTGGCTGTCTTGCTACTTCATTGATAATTGAAGTTACCTTAGTAGCGGCTTCATTCGCATATAGATCGGCATTATCTGGATTAGCAGCTGTTTTAGATGCTAGTTCAGATTGGGTTTCAGATATTTGCTGGGTAACTCCATAAATGCCAGCAGAAAGGAAAGTGACCAATATGATCCCTTTTTGGATGGCGCTAGATAATTTGGCGGTAAATGGCCTCCAGCTAGATACAACCGCCTCTTTTCTTTCGTTATATTTATATTCGCCATATTCGATGGTATTTTGAAGCATGACAATTAGAACCATGTAATAGATTCCTTCAGCCCCAAAGAATAACAATGGAGGTATATAAAGTAATGATAAAGTTCCTCCAAAAGCCCAGCCTAATCCTCCTCCTGCATTTGGATTATAGGCAAGTGGCTTATCGCCAAATATAGGGAATCCGACTAGGAAAAGCATGATATAGGCGGCAATAGCAATAAAGAAAGTCCAGGTCAATAAGGTTTGGCGTTTGAATTTATCGATTAGTGGCTTAAATAGGAACTGGGATAACAATGTACCTAATGCATACATTACGGTAAATATAAGCATGATGGATCCGCCAGTTTCTCCACCATATCCATAAGACAAATAGAAATAATTCGAGCCAAAAGAGACGACTAACGAACAGGCTGTATAATAAAATAGTAGCGATAATACAATTATTAGCAATGGCTTATTTTTCCCTAGCATCTTAAACATATCTGCTAGTTTAACTTGCTCACTTACTTTGGATTGGGTTTCGTCTATTTTCTTTTCCTTGCAAAGGAAATAGATGGCTAATTGGCTAAGCAAGAACAATATCGCGGTAGGAATAGCAATATAGCCATAGATATAGCTAGAGTTTTTAGCAGTTGGCAATATCGAACATACCCCATACATTGCAAAAGTGCCCAAGGAAACAAATATCGATACCATAGTAGTAACATTATTTCTTTCCCTTTCATCACTAGTTAATGATGGAAGCATGGCCCAATAGGCGCAATCATTCATCGTAAATACAAAATCCCAAAGGAAATAGAATATGCCAAAGCAAACTATATATGCCCATCCAGTTGGACGAAGTAAGAACAAGCATAGCAATACAATTGTATTCCCTACCCCTCCAATCAATATCCAAGGTTTATATTTACCTGTCTTGAAATGTACTTTTTCAATTAGTACCCCCATAATCGGGTCATTTAAGGCATCCCAAATAAGACAAACAATAAAGATTATATTGATTACAAATATCTGCTGCGTATATTGCCCTGATGCATTTCCGGTGGCTAATACACCTGAATACATCATGAAAGTAAGAAGGAAACTAGATATCAATTGATAGCTAGAATCACGGAAAATGGATGCAACAGAAAAAATCCATTTAGTTTTCTTAGGGATTTTATCCGTATCATAAGTTTCGCTTAAAAAGGAAAATCCTCTAATTTTATGTTGGGGCTTATTCATAAATTCCTCCGAAAAGATAAGTAAATATTATGCCTAAATTATTGTAAGATAAAGGAAAATATATAAAAAAGCATAGACGAACCGTACCATCTATGCCAAATTGGTTTTTATTAGCTATAAAGTTCAATTATGTATAGATAACTCACATAACGCCAGTAAAGGCAAGACCCACACAAGGAATAAGTGGATAACCGTAATCTACTTAATCTAGTAAGAAGCAGGAGCAATTTTGCTATTAGCTTTTCTTTTTTAAAAGGAATTGATCTAAATATCTAAACGGAAAGAAATTAGAATTCAATTGAAGAATTTAGATTCGTTTTATCGATAACGACTTGCAAGGCACTTAATTCCCTTTGAGTCTCTTTCAAGATGTTTTTGGCATCTTCAATGTTATAGCAAGACTTATAGACAGAAATCTCCCTATTATAATTTGTAGTAGAAAAGAATTGAGTCTTCTTTGCTAATATTGTTAAAGTAGAAATTTCTTTCTTTAGTTCGGCTAATCTAACTAACCCTTCATTTATATTGAAGTCATAACCATCTACTAAAGTATTGTTATTGAATGTATTTAAGACATTCTTTATCTTTCTTTCTTCATTGAATAATTCTTTTACCTTTTTTCTATTGGAAGCAAAATCATATTCATTAGCAAAAGCAGGATTATAGGTAGTTTCCCCATCATTATCGGTCTTTTTTTCCATAAGGACAGTAGAGTTTATTTTATCATCAGAATAAATATCATTTAATTCTTCTTCGATAAATTTTAATTTCTTCATTAATTCAGTTGCAGTTATTTTCATATCGATACCTTTTTTTGCTTGATCTTATTATATGATATAAAAACGCTTATTCTGAAAGCAAATTAAAAAAGTACGTGTGCAAGTACATTTTTAAAAATTACTATTTTCTAAGATTGTCAATCTTGTCAATCCAACTAGTATTGCTACTTTCGAATCTTTCCAAGAAAGTAAGAAAGTTAGTGCTAGGCACATCATTAAAATTAGTTGATATATTCGCCAATCTTCTTTTGAATTCATTAATAGAACTAAAATGAATTTTACTAATCATTTCTGAAATTTGCTCTTTCCTAGCCTCATAATTTTTAATTCCAGTCAAGTCTTCCACTGCTGTGGCATTCGATTTCTTTCCCACCTTAGTTAAATTAACATCCCCGAAATGAGACAATACAATTTGAAGGGTAACTGGATTAGCAAAAATAAAAACCTCCATCGCATCCTCTTTCTTTGAAAAGAAATGCTTTCCGATATCGCAAACAAGTTTATAAAACTGCTCGCTGCCTTTATCGGCATCACAAAAAATCAAAACAGCATCATAGAAGCCACGTTGAATTTCGAATTGAAACCTTGCAGGAATATTACCGTTCCCCTTAACATTAATGGCTTTCGCAAAATTATAAGTATCTTTATTAATATTGGGAAAAGACAATATTTTATCTATATAGGGTTTTTCTTCGAAGCCTTCCGCTATAATCAAAATATTTTTTCTTCTTCCTAAGTCAGTCATTGCCAATTGCCTCCTCCAAAGATGAGAATAAATCCGGAGAAGGTATTGAGCCAAATTGACCTTTCAAATAATATTCAACAATATCTTCATCCCCTCTAATTCCATTTTTCCCTCTAGAAGTATATGAAGACAATCTAGATACTTTGCTTGAACTAGAGTTAGATATATCAACTAAATATATCTGATCTTTCCTAAACATTTCTTTCAAATCTAGAAGCAATGCATCTTGAGTAGAGAATATCAACTGGGCTTTATTGTTAAGCATATTGGAAAACATTGCGACTATAGACTTGGTTAATATATGATGCAAGGAACTATCAATTTCATCTACAATCAAAATCTTTCCATTGCTTAATGCATCATAAATATAGCCAGAAAGGGCGATTAATTTCAAAGTTCCAGACGATTCAAATAAAATCGATGGAACCCTATATCCATTATGCAAACTATACAGCTTTAAATTTTCTTTGCTAAAGGAAGGATCGTTTAATACATTATGGAGTTTATCATCTATAGGAGTGTCGCTATAGACATTATTATCAAAACCGAAATCACTAATATGCAAATCACAATTCTTGACAAATTCCTTGATAAATTTAGCAGCCTTCGGATTGCTTTGAATTAATTTAATCGTATTGGATATATCTACTTTTTCATCCATTTTTAGGAAAGTTATCGAATTGGCAAAATCTAAATAATCTTGTTTGGCTTGCTTCAAAAGGCTATTTTCATCGTCGTTAAAAACAATCATAAACGGAAAAGAAGGCGAAAAAAGTTTCATTACATTCACATTTTTAAGACTCTTTTCCATATCAATCCAGTTAAGCGAAGAAGAGGTACGTTCAAAAATCTTTGTTTTAGTTGAAGAAACCGCAGAAATAGCAAGCAAGAATAAACTCTCATGTAGATATTGACGGCTTGAATTATCGTAATCCAAGCAATATCTATAAAACCTGCCATTAATTAGATATTCAATTGAAAAAGATGTTATCTCACCTTTTTTTGCAAAAGCACTAGAAAAAGAAGAATGTTGTTCATTAAGCATCAAGACCTTTAAATCAATTAAGGAAGTCAAAAGGCATGTCTTGCCTGTATTGTTCGGACCATAAATTCCTATAGTTTTCAATATATCCAATCCTAGATAATCAAGATAGTTGTAATCAAATCTTTTTATATTCTTATTGGCAAAGAAATCTAAATCTGCCCTTTCTCCAAAGGCTTTATAATTCTCTAGGCTAAATTTGCAAATCATAGGCACTTTCCTTTTTTTACCCCTATATTATACATAAAATTATTAAACCGTGTAAATATTTTGCACAGTTTCAAAAATACAAATAAAAATACCCCTCCACCTATTTTTAGGATTTGGGGTACAGTTCAAATTTCGGGGTAGATATATAAAGCGATTATCAAATTACCATCTATTATGGACCCGCTCGGCAAATCCTAATAAATCCTTAACGATGACCATCTTGCCATCTAGAAGTAATTTTCCATTAAATAATCCAAATACCTGATGTTGCCTAGATTCAATAATCAAGGCAGAAGAAATTGCTTTTCTATCCAAAATAGGAGTGAATTCAAGATCGACTTCTCCACTTGGGGAACGGAATTTCCATTTGCCTAGATAATCAAAACTGCCATTCTTCTTTAAAGGAATATCCATCTTTACTTCCCTTATCTTATAAGAAGAATCTCCATAATAGATAATATTCTCGCTGGCAGCTTTAGTATCGCCAAACCCATAGCCAAAATTAAATCCAATCTTGACTCCATCCATAATAGAA
>JALEUF010000129.1 GCA_022781015.1 Caryophanales bacterium | reverse complement strand
ACTATTTCATGTTTATAGGAATAATCAAATGTAGTTACATCTCCAAAAGAGAACGCTAGTTCATGGAAATCATTCGTAAATACCAATAAAGATAAAGTTATAGCAGGGACATAGACTAAATATAGCAATTTATTAAGTGGCTTATTCGTTTTTCTTTCTATATCCAATGTAGCAAGTAGCAATGTAGGAGGAGTTAGACACCAAGGAAGATAATATGAATACCATAGATATCTACTCGCGGTGCTATCTTTTACTGATAGGTTATATTTTATAAATCTTAAGAAAAGACCTAGTAGCAAAAATAAAGCTACTGCAAGCAATGTCCTTCCCATAGACTTGGCCACTACTCTATGTTTAATAGATATCCCCCATACGATAATCAAAAAGAAAAGAATCAAATTAGAAATAAAGGTTAAGACAACGCTAGGAAAGCCATCAAGATCATATGCAAGTCCTACTAATAATTCGGCAAGTAAAAACAAGACAAAGAAAGAGGTATATATAAACAAGCGTTTCTTTTCTTGGCTCATCCCTTACTTTTTCTTTCTTTATTGAAGCAATTGTAACATAAATTAGAAAAAGGGGTCGCTAGTAATGTGCCTATAGGATCTATATGTAAAGCAACCACTGCAATCAGGTATTCAATAGTTTTATAGCACCCAAGGATAATTCTTTAGTTAATCCTCTATCATAGTAATCACATCTAATTAGTTTCTCTTTAATTGGAGTATTGCCATAATTTCCCCAATCATCATCTAAGACAACATATTTATTGGTATTAAATCTAACAAGCCAGTCTGCTACTTCAAAGCATCGAGGATAAGCATTTCTTGATGATTTATCAAAAATAGATAATCCAACTTCCTTTAGCCTTTCATCTAAATAATTAGCATCGCTATCAAATTGTTCTTTTTTATTCTTATTCCATCCAGATTTCCAAGAGCTAATTAAAATAATAAGGGAATTAGTTTGTTTCACTATCTCTCTTAAATTTTCCAAACACTTGGCATCAATTGCATCAGTAGATATTGAATGATTTAAAACGCCATCAACATCAAGAAAAATTAACTTTTGTTTATTAGATCTTTTAATGACATTGCCATCAACATCAATAAGCTTATTCCCAAGCCAAAATTGCCACTGTTCATTAAACAATTTATCATTAACCCAAGGGAATTTATCTTGGTATTTCTTCTTATCGATTTTTTCGATAGTGTCTAAATAACAATTTATGTAATTCTTGAATTCTTTCATTACTATTATTTTAACAAAAATTGAACAGGACACTCCAATTTGAGTTTTCGCATTCCTTTTCATAAAAGCCCCGCTCATTATCGTCACTAATCTGCAAAAGTTGCAAATAATGTGACCAACTCAATTTGCCAGACAGTGTTTGGCGTTTTGGACGCTTAACATAAAGTGTTCTCATTGATTGCAAATTAGAGAGCGCTATATTCCATTTGACAAATATAAATTATCTCTATACGTTTATGAAAAAACACCGATTCGCTCGGTGCAATCATTCTTAACTGGCGCGCCCGAGCCGACTCGAACGGCTGACCCCTTCCTTAGGAGGGAAGTGCTCTATCCAACTGAGCTACGGGCGCGTTTGCATTGAGTATTGTAGACTAGTAAGAGAAAAGAATAAAGAAAAACTTCCTAATACGGCAGTCTAACAAAATCCTTCACCACAAAGAAGGCAAAAGCAGCTTTAAGAATCGATATTTTATTTCACTACACCTTTTTTAAGGATGATATTTGCATAGATTGCAGTTTCACCACTTTGAATGATGCAATAAGCCTTTTTAGCACGTTCATAAAAAGCGAAACGTTCAATCATTTCTTTACGTGTATTTGGTTCTTTTTTCAATGCGATTGCATCATATTTAGCCCAAATTTCAGGAGTAGGATCGCCATTTGTAGTTTCCATTAAGAAGAAATTGGAATTGCTATAGGTATCTAGAGGAATCAAAGTTAAAATAGCATCAAGAAGCTCTTCTCCTCCTATTCCATCGGCACGAATAACTTTTGGGCCTAAACTTGAACCAGGGAAATTTCCATCTCCAATGACAATTTCATCTCCATGTCCCATTTCATCAAGGACCTTTAATAATTCAGGGCTAAGACAAGGTGGTATATTTTTTAGCATAATAACGCTCCTATTTCTTGCTATATATTATACATATTAATCATTCTCTATTTTTGTGGTGAATTGAATTCCAACAAAAAATAGGTTGTAAAGTGCTATCAATAATGTAGGCATGGGCATGACACCTAAAATGAAAGCCTGGATTCAAACATCCTTGGAGGCGTTCCCTTGCAAAAACAGGAATAATAGGTGGAAACAAATAACCTACTAATGACCCTGCCAGCCCTTAAAATCCTAACGTCAAATGGTTTCGTGAAAAACATTTAGCTACATTCTGGATACTTACATGTCACCATCAATAATTGCACCTTTTTGCAATATTTTGATAACCATTAATTGCACCTTTTTGCATAACTAGATTATTCAAAAAATCCATTCAATAAGTCGTCTCTAGAAATCTTTTATGCTTGCAATGCAACAAAAAAGGATTCCACTTATAGAGAAATACGCCGCAGAATCCTTATATCTTCTAAGTGGCGTTAAAATATTGAAATAATACCATTATTAGAGATGTTCATCTCCATCCAAGATACATTTAATTTCTTCTTTGACGTAGTTGATGTCGCTACTAGAAAGAAGAGGGATTATCTTTTGTATTTGTTTCGTAGTCTTATTCCACCACTCTAGTTTTTCTAGAAAGCCAATCATTTCATCATCAAAACGTCTTCTTACTACTCTAGCAGGATTACCAACTACGACTGAATATGGCAGGATATCTTTCGCGACTACTGAATTCGCGCCAATAATACATCCATCACCAACATGTACACCAGGTAAGAACGTAACATTTTGACCTATCCAAACATCATTTCCGATAACCGTGTCACCTTTGTAAGGCAAATCTTCTTTTTTAGGGGCATCTTGTTTCCAACCATTAAAGATATAGAAAGGATATGTAGATACCGAATCCATTTGATGGTTTGCCCCGTTCATGATGAATTCCACGCCCCTGCCTATTTGGCAGAACTTACCAATAATCAATTTATCACCTATAAAGTCATAATGATGGGTTACGTGCTTTTGAAAGTTTTGTCCATCAAAATACGTATATTCCCCTACTTTGATATTTGGACAGTCTATCAATGTCGGCTTAACATAAACCACACTTTCATCCTTGGATTTTAGGGGGTGAATCCTTCTCCAGTCTGGTTTATCCATCTTTTCTGCTCGATACATTAAACCATTGCTATCTTTGTCCGATAAATCCAAGAATTCATTTGCATTTACCTTGAATTCAAGAATCAACTTAATGACCTTGTCAAAAGACATGTCGGTCAATCCCGTTTCTAATTTATTGATCATTGATTTGTGGGTGTAGCCTAAAGCCTCAGCGAATTCCTGCTGAGACATATTGTTGTCTAAGCGGATTTTCTTGATTCTATCTCCCAATACTTTGTATGCCATAAGTCCTCCTTTAACCGCGTCGAATTCGACCAGTTTAAACCCACCGATTTCGAAGGGTTTATTTCCTTTCGATTCGTTTTATTGATTTAACATTATTTTTATTGAACAATTCTTTTTCTCTATTCGCTTCTTTATTAAGAAGAACTAATCTATCTTTTTGAGATAACTTTTGAGAAACGAGCATAGAGTTTAAATATTCAAGATTGCTAAGTATTGCTAATTCAATAGTGCTTGCGTAATCTCTAATATTTCCTTCTTTGCCAGTATTTGTTTCTCTCCATTCTTTAGCTGTTTTACCGAATAAAGCAGCATTTAAAAGATCTGCTTCATTTGCATAAATGTAACTTTTTTGTTCGTTTGATAATTCAACAGGAACCAAATATTCTTTAACAGCGTCTGTGTGGATTAAATAATTAAGTTTAGTTAGTAGTCTCTTCCCGTGCCACTCAAGCTGTTCAGATTCCTGAATCTTTAGTCGTTGGAATTCCTTAATTATATAAAGTTTAACTTCGGCAGAAATCCAAGAAGCAAATTCTAATGCAATATCGCGATGAGCAAATGTACCGCCACCATGTCGGCCGGATTTTACTTTTATTCCAATGGCGTTTGTAATTTCTATCCATTTCTTTGGTGAAATAGTGAAGGCATTTTCTCCAGGTTTACTTCTAAACCCCTCGAAATCGGTGGGTTTAAAATTCTCATTATTAAGACGTTCCCAAATTGTTAAATACTGGAGAGAATCTACTCTTCTAATCCAATTAGCTATAACAGCATTAGGATCTTCCTCGTTTTTAAATCGAGCTATATCAGTTAGACTAATAAAATCATCATCTTCAATACCAGTAACATTAATTTCAATATTTTTAACAGTGATTTTATTCATAAAAGTTTCTCCTTTTATCATTATTATTCTACCAATTTTATACCATTCTTTCTACCTTAAATAGAAAAAAGAGATGAAGCTTAGTATCATCTCACAATTTTCTTAATGGCAAAGATGAATCATTTTAATACAAGGTTGCACACCCCTGTCATAGAATGTGCACACCCCTAGAGCGATTTGCACACCCTTGGTACTTTTTGCACACCCCTACAACTGCTCATTAAATTGGAATTGTCTAAAATAGTAAGGCCGTACCACTTACTATTTTTTCTTGTACTGCGGAAACAGTTTCTTGAATGGAATAAGTGGTCGTATCTATAACATTCGATTCATATATTCCCAGATTGCAAAATTGCTCCCACATGGTTTCTACCAATTCGATATTTGTCTTCTTGTGTCAAGTAGGGACTAAAAAAATTTTGAGAATTTACAAGCCGTTCATAGGTGGACAACCACCCGTGAACGGCTTGCGTTTTCTCTATGCTCTTTTGCCGTTCTTTGTGCGACGCTTCTTATACGCCGTCTCAAACGCCTCCATCATTGGAGTGACCGGAAGCT
>JALEUF010000104.1 GCA_022781015.1 Caryophanales bacterium | reverse complement strand
TATTAAAGAGTCCTGACTTTTGGTTAATGGATTTCTTTTTTGGCAAATGAAATTATCTAATGGAGAAGTATCTGAATAATAAACTGCATTGCAATAAGAAGAATCGCAGGTATCAGGAGAAGCATAAATCAAATAATAACGCCCATTCTTCTTATACATGTGCGGGCCTTCGACCCAACCATAATATAAATCTTGATTGTATTTGCCATGTCTTTCATAAGGGTGGTTAAAAGGATCCATCTCAAATAAGCATATTGGACCTCTAATAACTTGGCATGGGTTATCTTTATCTAATTCATAACCAATTATCCTATTTGAATAGCCATAATAATTATCCGCATCAGGATTATCATAGGCATATAGATATATTCTTCCATCATCATCAATAAAAATCCCAGGATCACAAGGGGTAAATTTATTCCCATCTAAATCAATAAAATCGCCTAGAAGAGTAAATGGGCCGAATGGAGTCTTGCCAAAATATAAAGGGCAAAACCAAGAAGTTAATAGAAATCCGTCTTTATAAGGAATAATAGTTGGAGAATATTTAGGACAATATGGTTCTGTTTTGTAGAAATCCCAATGCAAAAAATCTTCGCTATAGAAGCACATTCCATAACTTGGATATAGATACCACTTGTTATCATAAAACATAACAGTAGGATCACTAATTGACCGATAATCGCTATTTTTATCTGAATCTGGCTTATTTTCATGAGAAAACATGCCGTGTTCGTATTTATACCATTCATCTTTTCCCCTGGGAATATTTGGAATTGGTAGAGGATTGCAATATGTATGCTTACATGTATTTTTCTTCATTGTTATTTCTCCCTTTTTTGAAATGCCTTAGGAGAAATTCCATATGCTTTTTTAAAAGCCTTGGAGAAATAGAAAGCATCTTCAAATCCTACTTTTCTAGCAACATCAGCAATGCTTAAATCATCATTGATGAGTTTAACTGCCATATTCATTCTCTTTTTATTTAGGAAAGCTGTCGGAGAAAGATTCATATTTGTTATGAATAGTCTTCTAAAATAATTAGGAGAATAGCCATTATCCCTAGCAAAAGTAGATATATCTATCTTGCTAGCATAATTAGCTTCTACACATTCGACAAACTTATCACATAATTCATATTTCGAATTTGCTAGTTTTAGCCTTTCCCTATGCTCAAGGTTAAATAAAACCTTTAACACCAACGAATTAAGTAATAAAGGCATGATTTGTTTGTTGATATTGGACAAAGGATAGAAAGTTTCGATAAGACTAGTGAAGTCATTATAGAAAATCGAAAGCCTATTATTTCTATATACAATCGGTTCATCATATAAACCATAATTAGGATCGTTTTCTACTATAAATTTTGATAAATAAGGGGCTTCTTTATATTTTGGAGTGCAGTATTTAAAATACATTTCATTACAGTCAAAAGCTTCTCTTTCTTTCGACCAATACAAATCAAAATGCATGATGAAGTAATTGCATCCTTCGTTTTTGTTTAGATATTCCTGATACATGATGTCAGGAGGAATAATAATTACATCACCAGACTTTAATTCGATTTTCTCTTTTGGGAAATCAAAACAAATCTTGCCATTTAGAACCGCTAACATCTGGTAATCATAAAGTTTCCTTCTAGGGCAATTATGCTCATCATCCATGTTATTAAGTCTTATGGCCCTGACAAAAACATTTAATGAATTCAGGTTTATTGGTTTTTTCGATTCTTCTAAACTAGATAATGCCATACCTTTATCCTTTGATTACATACATTTGCCCAGGAGCAAAATAATATAGATTTGAATTGCCTTTATAATTGATTTCTAATGCTTCCACTTCTTTTTGCTCATTATTGACGATAGCCAAAGCAATTTCGTTAAATTTAACAAACGAAGAAACAATAATATTGCCTTTATTTCTAGCTTTTATCTCTATTCCTAATTCATCATTAGAATAGTTTTTGTCTTTAATAAATAAGGCTTGCTTAAATTCATATCCTTCCAATTCGTTACTATGCAAGGAGATACAGTAATCTTCTCTTTTTAAATAATAGAATCCTTCAGTCTTTCTTTTGAATAAATCAATCGGGGCATTTCTATATGAAGATTCAATTTCTCTTTCATACAGAAAGAACCAAAGGTTATTTGTAGCGCCTAAGGCTAACGAGGTAGATAATTGCCAACGTATATCATCCAAAGTAGGTTCACGGTAAAACCAATGCCCTACACTTAAATTGGTAACGACAAAAGGAACGTTGTTTTTTCGCGCAAGTTCACCAAATTTCATTAAATTATAGAAATAATCGTCGATGCCTTTTTGGTTAAAATTTATATCGCATTGCAAATAATAATCATAGGAAACAAAAGCAAGGCCATGGTTTTTAATTAAATCTTCAATCATATCTAGATATTGATTTTCATTTACATTATCCCAGCCACAACAGCCAACCACTGCATTTATAGCCAAAAAATTAACAAATGGTTTTGCATATTTGCTAACTATGGAACAAGCCTTTTTTAAGCAAGGAAAATCAGCTGCATGTGGTTCATCGCAAATGAAAATTCCGCCAAAAGAAGAATAGGCATTATATATCCTTGAATACTCTCTAACCTTTTCTTCATATGAAGTTTCTCCAACTTCTTCTAGACTCATATTAAGGAAACACTTATTGACAACGATTAGCTTTATCCCTGCTTTTTCGCATTCTTTTAATGTATCTAAAATGTACTGGTTATCTTCTTTAGTATCGTTAGAAACGCTAGAAAGCATGAAAGAAAATCCCAACTCCTTCCAATGATCAACACATTCTTTAGGAGAATAAAGATTACATTTAGTGTAATTCCAGGCGCCTATTTTCATTTCTATTTTCCTCTTATTATCAAAGCAAGCGGAATAGGAAGGATAAATAAAGCGGATAATACCCTTGCATAATTAGGCATCTTAATTTCTATCATCCTATATAATTCCAAACTCGAGCAAACTATCCCTAGGTATAAAAGAAACAAACAAATAACGATCGGGACAAGCATGATTTGTTGTATATACATTGCATTTTCAGCTCCGAAATGGGCATTTCCTAAATAGGTAAGTCCAGTCGAAATTAAAGCAGCAACAAGCAAGATTATTGAAGTTAGACCCCACTTCTTTGTAGGCACGACTAAAATGGTAAACCCCTTAACCAACTTATCAATATAGAAGAAGCTGACGAAAGGGATAAGATTCAACAAGAATAGCTTTTCTTTTTTGCGGTAAGCCAAAACAGTTATTCCTATCGAATACCATTCAATTATTGCAAGAGTGATGATCCAACCAATAACCATTTTATTTTCCAAACAATTGCTTCATAACGGCATAGGCTTGATTGATATAATCAATATATAGTTTGCCGTTAGCAGAATTCATGAATGAATTGATTTCAGCATCTAAATCATGTTGTCTTGAAGATGGGGCAATCGCATTCCAATATTCAATACAAGAACCATAGACAGGGGCAATCGCATTTGAATAAGCAATATTTACCTGCGAGTTAGTCATCGGCCACATATATGTATTCAATTCATTTTCAAAATAATTAGATGGATCTCTAGCGACATTTATCCAAGACTTTTCTTCTTCTGTATATCCTTTATAAGTCAAATTGCTTACGGCTTGGTTTTCTACTAATGATAAAATTCCTGAATATGGAGCATTGGTCAAATAAGATTCTTTCCCTTCTGGGAATGAATATGTTCCATCCCCATTATTGACCCAATGGGTCCCCTCAATTCCGTATTTGCATAAATTATAATTATCTGGATTTTTATACATCCAGTCGACAAATTGAAGTATTTGCCTTGTCTTGTTTGAAGTATTTAAAATACAGGCTGCAAATGAGGCAACGCTATTTTTAGAAAAACCCTTTTTGGTAGAAGAAGCATTCTCACTTAATGCTCCAAGAACAGTAAATTCAGCCTTGCTATTAACTGATTTGCATTTTCTAGCTACTTTAATCAAATGCTCAATCGAAGGATCAAGTACAAATACGCCGGTTTTAGAACCTATGAAATTTGTTTCCCCTTGTTCAAGTAAGATTGTTTGCCATTCTTGGGAATAGATTCCTTGGCTAGCCCACTTATACTCTAAGTCGATTACTTTCCTATATTCATCGGTGCAGAAGCCAGGTACGACCTTGTTATCTTTAAACCCGTATTTAAAATATCCAGCATTGCCATATGGACCAACTGTAAGGACTTTTTCCATATCCCAAATAGCACCAGTTATGACGTGACCAAGATTATATTTAGCTTTCATGGCTAGACACATCTCTTCAAAGACTTCTAGATTATTGACTAGCTTCAAGCCGTCTTTAACTTTTTCTTGTTTATCAGTATAGCCGCATTCTTCCATCCAATCTTTTCTAACTAGAATTCCGTAATTCTTGCCATCAATATTAGATGGGATGCCTATAATCTTGCCTTCATCATTGGTAAGTGAATTCTTTGGCTCACCTTGAATTTTCTCAAGTAGATTTGGGGCATAATCATAAATGTCATCGGTGATATCCCTATAAAGATTGTTCTTTAAGACATAATCATCAATACCGTCTCCGCCTTTTGTATGCGATATACAGATATCGATAGTTCCGCCAGAAGCAATTGTACTTTGAATCTTTGTTTTCATATCTTGGCCAAGATAAGAAATATTAAACTTCAGGTTTCTTCCTGTATCTTCATAATATTTATCTTGGACAGCCCTAATAACATCCGCTTCTTCTTTACCTTTGGTCCAGCTATATTCGCTAGATCCGCCAGCATAGATAACTATTTCAGTTGGGGCTGGTTTATCTTGACTATGGCTAGAATTGGTTTTCCCTCCACAAGAAATAAGGGCGCTACTAATTAGCATTAACGTAAACGTCTTCATAGGTTTGTTTTTCATATTCCACTCCTTTATTGTTTGACTGAACCAGCAGTCATTCCTTTCACATAATATTTATGTAACATTGGTGATAAGATCATCAATGGTATAACCGTTATAACAATCGCGGCATTTCTAGCAGCGATAACAGGCGCTAAAGAAGATTCATCTATTCCTGAAATTGAATTCATGTTGGTCAGAATTTGCCTTAAGACATATTGAATAGTCCAGCTAGTTTCTTTTGTAGAATCAAAATAGAGCAATGTATCTAGCCAGTTATTCCACCTATCTACAAAAATTATCAAGCCTATTGTCATCATCATTGGGATAGCTAGTGGAATATAGACCTTGACCATCTTTTGGAATTCATTAGCCCCATCAATTTCAGCAGCTTCGGAAAGAGAATCAGGAATTGTATAGAAGAAATTCCTCATCAATAAAATAGATGCAATCCTAAGCGTGCAAGGTAATATCAACGCCCATAAGGTGTTATATAGATTTATCCACTTTATTACTAAGAACAGGGCAATCGTTCCTCCTCCGAAAAACATTGGAATCATAAAGAGGATATTAAAGAATTTTCTGCCTACTAATCCTTTTCTAGAAAGTACATAGGCAGCACTTGTACATAAAACAACTGATATTATCGAACTAGCAAACGAAACAATTACAGAATTTAACAACGAATTAAAGAACAGGTTCGACATCTCGAAAAGATATTTATATCCATCAAAAGTAAACCCTTGGAACCAAAGCCCAATCCCATTACTCATCAATTTTGAATTATCTGAAAGCGAAGAGACCAGGATTATCCAAAAAGGGATAAGGAAAACTAGCGATAAGACTATCATCAATGTGTAATTGAAGATATCAAACAAGGATACCTTTTTATTAACATGTCCTCTTCTAATCATAAGATACCATTATTCCCCGTTTTCTTAACAACCCTATTAACAATTAGAACAAGCACAAAACCAACTAGACCTCTAAATATATTTAAGGCAGTTGATTCTGCAAAACCGCTACCAGAAGTAATACTCATAATCATGCTAGAACTTATTACGTCTGTGTTGCCTAAAGCACTGCTGCCATTTACCATAGCCATAATCTGGTCAACATCGTCGCCTAAAATAGAGGCAACATCCAATAGAAGCTGCAAGCAAATAACGCTAGATAATGATGGTAAGGTTACAGTTATGGCTTGCTTAAACCTTCCGCCACCATCCATCTTTACGGCATCATAGAGTTCTTCATTAATTGTACCCATGCCGGAAATATAAATTAAAGTTGCCCAGCCTAATCCTTTCCATAAAGAAGAAAATGCTAAGATAATCCACCAAGGACCTGGGGTGTTATACCAAGAAACAGGATCGCCACCAAAAGCGATAATCATCTTATTGAATAAGCCACCGTCATATTTGAATAAATTATAGGCAATACCACTTACTGCAACCCAAGAAAGGAAGAAAGGAATATAGGAAATTGTTTGGACAGTACTCTTGAATCTTTTCCTGCCGATTTCTCTTAATAATACTGAATAGATAAGGATTATTGGGAAATTAATTGCAAGCCTAATTAAGGAAATATAAATCGTGTTTCTAATAAGGCGGTAAGCTGATGTATTTACATTCGCGAATATATTTTCAAATGCTTTGAATCCAATCCATTCACTACCAGTAATTCCTTCTGTTAATCTAAAATCCTGGAAGGCAATAGCCAAACCAAAATATGGTGCATAATAGAATATGGCCAAGAAGAGCAAAGAAGGCAAAAGAATCAAATACAAGGACTTATATTTGCAGATTCTTTTCCATGTATTGCTAGAAAAGAAACTCTTAATCCCCAATTTAAAATAATTAGGTTTCTGACGTTCTACCTTTTTTCCATAAATAGAGGAATTATTCGTTTCCATAACCATTTATCCTTTTGTAGTATTTCTTTCCCCTAAGATAGAAATAGATGAAGAAAGAAGCAATCAATCCAAATAGAACAATTGTCCCTGCGATAATAAATCCTAACGAGACAGGAGACATGCTTTGATCTAAAATAACGAACCCATATGCGCATAAACAGTCTTTTTCAATAATAGACTCGCTATTTTGCCTAATGATTGAACAAGTGACATATGAGGTGGAAACAGTGAACGTAGAAGAATTGATTATCTCCATATCCTTACCAGCATAATAAGTAATATTCCCAGGCAAAGAGATGGTTATTTTCTCTATGTTCCCAATTGCTTCGTTTAAAGCAATAAAACGGAATGCAAATAATTTTGTGTTTGGTTCAGAGTTTAATCCCTTTTTCTCTAAAAATTCCTCGATATCGCCAGGGTTATTCCCATTAATATCTTTAAAAGACATGGAGCTAATCTTGTTAGGACGACTTCTATCGATGCTTATTTGCCCTCTTTCCCCTTCAAAAGAAGCAGAAGATTTATAAGAC
>JALEUF010000176.1 GCA_022781015.1 Caryophanales bacterium | reverse complement strand
TTCCTGCTTTATCAAAATTGAAGTCTACATCATATAAATAATAAGATACTTCTTTCTCAGAATCATCCACGTTAGTAGAATTCGTTGTATCGATTTCCCTATAGGAATCTAAAGATACCTTAAATCCTTTTGCTCCGGCAGTTGAAGTAACTTTCCTATCGAAAGCACCTAATCCTTCAGTTCCAGTCGTGGCACTTGAATCAAATCCGACATAATAGGCATTCTGGATATCAAAACGTAATGAATTTAATCCATGGGAGAATCTATGGGCTTCATATTCAGCTTCGCCCCTACTCATTTGGTATTTAGAATAGGTGATATCGCTTTCTTTATCTACTAAGCCATACCTAGAAGCGTAGGCTTTGGTATTTAGGTTATAGGAAGGATTCTCTCCATATTCGACATAAGAATCAACGACGCTATATACATCGCCATTTATCTTCTTGCTAACAAATCCTTTATCATCACCAGTAGATACCTTGGTTACTTTTGCACTAGATCCATTTGAATAATTGCTATATTCATATTTGGTATCGGTAATCTTATTTGAATAGATAATAGAAGATACTCCAGATACATTCATTGTATCTTCGGCCTTGATACGTCCATCAAATAGATTAGCTAAAGTACCTACATCGCTTGGAAGGGTGTCTTGGCTAACTTTCTTGATATAGCATCTACCCATTTCTGGATCGGCATTATCATCATAATAGAAATCATAAGTAGCCCCGCCAGCAATAGAGACATTGCCAGTAGAAGTATTGCCAGTCCCTAAAGAGGCAAAGCATTTAGTGGTATCGATATCGACAACGTTTAAGGTTTGACCACCAACCTTGAATGAGAAGCTAGTTGTAGATGCGACTTTGATATTTCTAGCAACATAAAGTCCACTATCAGGGGTTTCTTCCTTTAAAACAGCGACAATGCCACCTTGAAGAGTAACATCACCAGTAACACTTAAAGTAGCAGTAATTGAAACTGATCTATTTGGCATAACAAAGCTAGCAGTTCCATTAGTAACTGTTAATACTTCGTCATTAGCCTTCAATGATACTAATTCAAAGCCTTCATCGATAGTTACAGTCAAAGTAATCTCTTCGCCTTCTTTGGCTTTAGTTTTAGAAGGAGTTACCTGGATATTAGAAGGTACGCTGACTTTGATTACATATTCTTCCTCTTCCTCAGTAGAGACTAAGGTAGAAGTTGTAGTATTCGTGCTTCCTTGGGTATCAGGATTAGTTGATGGAGTTTCACTAGTTGAAGGAGTAACCCCACAGCTAGCAATTCCTAAGGCAGATAAAACTAATAATAATGTTGTCTTTTTCATAATTTATAATCCTTTCTATTCCTCAAATACAGGGAAGAAGAAATCGACTAGGGTATTGGCAGTGACTGGATGCATTACATAGCCATGTTTCATGATATATAAGGTTGTAATGACTACAGTTGAGCCGGATGAGGAATTATCGTAATTAGTAACGCGATATTCATATTCATCATTGCTTTCATCGTTATATTCGAAGCTGAATGTAATTGGATTAGCTAGGGTAGTAGATTCATCCATGCCGATAATTTGACCACTATTTTTAGAAGTAAAGTAGATATCCATTCCCTTTATAAATTGAGATTCATAATGGTCAACTTTATTAACGATGAAGTCTAGCATCTCAGTTTTAGACAATGGATTCCTGAATGTTAATTTATCTCTATAATGAAGGAATCCATCAGCCCCATAGACATACAAAATGGTCTCGCCTTGCTTTTCTCCAGTTAGATTAAATGATCCATCATCATTGATAACTAATGAAGCAACTCCGTTATCGGTAATCTTAATCTCACTCCCTGCGATAGGATCTCCAGAAGGATAGGTGAATCCAAATGAATAGGAAGAGCCTACGACTAGGGGAATCTTGACTGCTACATCGATAAATGTACCTGATGTAGAGATATCTTCTCCTACTGTATTGCCTTTATTCCATTCGACAGTGATAAATTCGTCTTCATTAGTTGTCGATGTCCCAGTATCAGTTGATTCAGGGGTAGTAGATGTAGCACTACTAGAAGACGAATTAGTCCCGCAAGAGAATAACAATGGGGATAATAATAAACTTGATAATAATAACTTTTTCATTTTTACTCCTTATCTATGAATTTGGCTGCAAATTCATCAACTGCTTCAATTTCAGAATTATTGAAGTCAATATATTCATATACACAATCATATGTAGCGCCATTTGCAACTACATTGAACAAGAATGTAATCTTATCTTCGCTAATTGTAGTTCCTTGTTCGATAAACATATCTAACCTATTTAATTGAAGCGAGGATAAACTTCCTAATATGGCAACTAATGAATTCTCTAACTGACTATTTTTATAGAAGGAAGTAAGTATCAATCCATCCTCGGTAGTAAACCCAGTTCCTTTGAATCTATTATCGCTTGTAGGAGAGAAATACTGGAGGTTATGGTCCCACATTTCCATCTTTGAAGGATAATCCATAATGGAAGGCATGTCGTATATCTTGGTAACGAATGCTGGTCCGGCAGAGAGAATTGACTTCACTGCACTTCTATCATCATTTAGATAGAACAAGTACGCCCCATCAAAGCTAGTTTTAGTCCCGTCTTCATTTATATATTCCTTGTTATGGAGAGAGATATATCCTTTTGAATATATTGAGTAATCAGAAGCCTTGGTATAGAAATCATAATAATATCCAGGAAGGAATGATTCATAGCCAGTTAGCTTATTATTTTCTTCATAAGTCAAGTTTTCGCGGTGGACATGGGTAAAGTTATTTGTTGCAAAGTCACTTTTCGCCCTTAATAACATTGGATCAAGGGTAGCAGCCCCATTACTTGCTAAGAATTCCTCTACTTCATCATTGCTAGTAACATTGAATGAATAGAAGGTTGAAGTATAGGTAGTCTTGCTAATGGTAGCCTTTATTGAAGTAAGGTTATTTTCAATATAAGTCGAGAAGGAAGATATTTCAGATAGCATTGTTTCATCTATCTTCAAGAACCTAAGGTATTGAAGCTTTAGATTCTTTGAAGTGATATCTAATGTAGTTACCCCTTCTCCTTTTGATAAATATGTTGCATCTAGAACTGGGCTAGATATTAACCCACTATCCCAAATAGAAGCATAGGATTTATTATTTTCATCTAGATATTCATCGCTAGCAGTGAATTTATTAGTCTCGGTATTCTTATCAACCCTAAATACCTTGCCATCTTTATAGGCAAATCCAGTTTCGTCACCTTCAAAATCACAATAAACATAGGTATTTGTGAAATAATCGAAGTATTGCTTAAGCGAGCTTCCTTTCTTTATATCGGTCTGGACAGTGAAATTTCTAGCCTTGCTGATTGATTTATAGAAAGAATTGATATCGCTATAAATAGGACTAACTGGTTCAATTGCTTCTTCACTAGATGAACTGCTTTCACTAGTGGAATCATTGCTACAAGAGCCTAGCAATAATGTTGATGATACCAATATCAATATTTGATTAATTTTCTTGCTCATTATTACCTCCAAAAGAAACCGGAATTTATAATTCCGCCTGTGTAACTTATAGCAAGGCTAAATATTTGCAAGGATTTTCTTACTAAAATTAAATAAAAACGTCAAAAAGCATAATAAAAATCCACGTCTTTAAGGCGTGGTTT
>JALEUF010000170.1 GCA_022781015.1 Caryophanales bacterium | reverse complement strand
TTCAAGCGCTTCCTTGATTTGGAATTTTGATTCTTCTGAGATTAGCAAAACTGGCGATAGTCCTGTTGACCATACTGTTTATGTCGATATCGATGGTGATTTTTCTTTAGGCAAACTTACAGTTTCTCTAAATGAAGTTTCGGTAGATAGCAGTGAATCTTATTTACCAATGCCACACATATATAAACTAACCCATAACAATGGAGAAGCAAATTTGAATTACAAGACTAAGTTTATGCCTGGGAGTTCTTTGAAAATCGGCAAAAACAGTATTGTAAACATGAACAATAATGTAATTTTCTATGAAACCAATCAAATAACGGAAAACCAGCCGATTTACAATTACTACGTTAACACTCCTGCCGTTTTAATAAATGATGGAACCATTAATATCAATAGTGGTTTCAGTGGCTTCATTGATACGACTTCAGAAACGGGAATCATTAATGCTGGTGGCGGATATTATAAGCCTGCAGATTCATATGAAGCTTATGACTTTAAAGATTATAAAGTTTTTGCAGAAGTTCAAAAAACTGGCCCTTTTGCGACTGGCGGTGGAATGTTTGATTATTCTGGAAACCAAACCGGTACTAGCATTACTAAAAAAGGTATTCTTTCAGTTGGCAAGTACCTCTCAAAAACTAATTTTTGGTATCCAATCTTTAATTTTTCTTTGAAAACTGATGCCGATACAACATATATAGGAAAACACGACCATACATTTACCGCATATGTAGATTTCTTCCCTTATTCATCAGATGTTTCTTTAAATTCTGCTGAATGGCAATTACACAATCTTACATCTAGTGTTTCTGCTAAAAATGTTCAGAAAAGCGAAACATCAATTACTGGCGGAAAAAGATATTCAATTTCTTATACGGTATCTCCTGGAACTTTGGAAATAGGACATAGAAAAGTTAATTATGAATTATATCTATCGCTTAATATTAATGGTGAAATAGTCAATTCGAATAAGATCATATTTACAACAAAGCGTTTAAGCACTGATTAATTTTTACGGAAGAATAACCTTTCGATAGTGTTTTGTTTGTTTTTCTTGTTTAAAAAGACACTTTTAATAACAATAAAGAATATTGCATATTTTTACATTTAATAACAATTTTTTATATTTGCCTAACAATCCGTGATACCTAAAAAAACTTTACAAATGGCATTTCCCGAATTATGGTATAACCACATTTTTGAGGGGGGGGGGTAATCCTTTATGAACAAATTCAAAAAATCGTCCAAGTCCAAAAGCCTAACTTTTGGTATCGCAATCTTAAGCTCGGCCGCAATAGTATCTACTGGTTTTGCAGCCTGGGTTATTACCGGTGGCGCCGAAGCTAGTGTTAGTGGAACAATTACTGCTGATGAGGTTGAAAATAATCAACACACAATTAAATTCACTAAAGGCGATCCAAAGAATCTTGGCGAAATTTTTTATGGACGTCCAGATTCAGATCCAGACCCAAAAACTCAATATAATTGGGTTAGTTCTAACAGCACTAAAAAACAAAGTTTATCTCTTAGTGCAACGTTCACCGTGGCTAATGTAAATATCGCTTTAACTAATGATGCTGATTCTATTGGAAAAATAATCGATGCTAACAAAACTGCATTCGAAGAAACCACAGATAGCGCAGATGCTTCTACGAAATATGCGACACTAGCTGATAGCGATAAAGCCTATGTGGCTGCTTTGCCAGAGGTTATTCTTGGAGGAACCGATACCGATTCCGTTGGGGTTCATATTACGCTTAACGGAGAAGTTGCTGACAAAACTGCGACATTCAATTTAAAGATTGTTTTTGGTTGGGGCGATGCTTTCGGAAATATAAACCCATATGAATACTATGGAGGTATGGCATATACAGAGGCTTTAGGTACCGAAGCAACCACTAGGTTAGAAGCAATACACAAAATGAACGCTACGTTCAATTTGACATTAGTCACGAAGTAATTTATTTAAAGGAATATCATTTATAAATTGTATTAATTAAAAGGAGAAAAATTAAAATGGCTAAATTAACAAGAAAATCATACAAGAGAAAGAAAGTTGCCTTTGCAGCTGTTGTATTAGGTGGAGTTGCTCTTGTCTCTAGCGGCTTTGCCGCTTTCGTATTATCGGCTGGCGCAGAAAAAAATGTTGGCGGCAATATTCATGTTGGGGACTCTGTAAAAGGTGCCTTGTCAATGGAGATCTTCAATGTCGGTTCTGATGGCAATAAGACGGGAGCTGCATTGGAAGGAGATGTACCTGATGCGTATTTCTCTTTTGATGCCGATGCTAATGATGTTGAAGGCAAAAAAGAAAACAAAGGCAATACTGGTAAAAACGGAGAAAAAGTTCCTGGCGTCTTTTCAAATAGAGCTTATTACAAGCAAAAGGGGACTACCGATAAACCAGAAAAATTATCAAATACCTTTGTTATTGAAATAAAATCTACTATAGATTCATTATCATCGCTGAACGTTACATTAACCACTAGCGGTAAAGACAAAGACTTTACAACTCCAGTAAATAATGGTTTTATTACTCTTCCTGAGTGTTCTAAAGGCGTTGCTATCAATGACTTTGCTACTATTACAGAGCCTATAAAGTCTGGCAATGATTCTTACGTAGTTACTAAAACAGGCAATGACACGGATGGATATACTTGGACTATCAAATATACATTCGCATTTGCATGGGGCACTCGTTTCAACAAAATGAATCCTTGTTATTTCTTTGATAACAAGGCAACTTCTGCTGCTCCATCAACTGGAGAAGCAACTCCTAGAACTGCAGAAGATGGAAGTGGCAATTGCTATGGAACAAGTGCGGATGCTCTTACTGCAGGCTGGGATGTCGATGTAGATACTATTGACTCTGACTGGAATTGGCTTAAAACCAAAGTAGACGGCGCCACTTACAATATTCATTTCGCTGCAGAAGCTAAATAACGCCCATAAATTATGACAAAACTAGAGATTATTGCTTTAATCGCGACTTGTATTGGGGTTATTTGCTTTGCTTTAGTCATCATAATTCTATATAGAAACTACATAAATAAAGCTATCTCGGAGACCGAAAGCGGGATCCGAGATATTGAACTCATAGATACAATTATCTATGAGAATGATCCAAAAACTAAAAGACGTAATAAGGCGGTGTCGATAAGCAAAAACGTAGTCTATTACGTCTTTCTTGTCTTAGCTATTCCCTTCCTTTGCTTTGGAATTTATTCTAGGTTTACTAATGGAGTAGTAATGCTTGGGGATTCTTCTGCTATGGTAGTAGCATCTGGCTCCATGTCTAATAAAAATGTCTCCAATGAATATCTATTTGATAATAATCTAGATAACCAGTTCCAGACATTTGATATGATCGTCCTTAAAAAAGTAGATGAATCATATATTAACAAATATGATGTAATCGCCTATAGGAATGATAAGAAAGTCAATATCATTCACCGTATCGTATCTATTGATAAAATAGACGGGGTGACTAGATATACGACTAGGGGTGATGCGAATAATTCTAATGACTCATATAAGCCTAGCTATGAAGATATCATAGGCAAATATAGCAATAGAAGGATTCCTACGATTGGGATATTTATCTCTTTCTTCCAGTCCTATTCAGGGATTGTAACCATAATATCCATCATAGTATGTCTATATTTCATCGATAGGGATAACAAAAAACTATTATTCGTCGAAGATGATCGAAAAGAATTATTGCAGACTGTATTTGATGTCACTTCCATGAACGAAAACACATACCAGGATATGATGTCTAATACGGAGACGAAGATCTATTATAAGGGATATTGCTATAAATTTGCCGAAAAGGAATTCATCTCCAAAGATGAGATGAGTAAAGAAGAAAAAGAAGCCTTCGACAAAGAAAACGAGGCTACTAGAATTACGCAAGACGACAAAGGGGAACATAAATTCAAATTTTCCCTCTTTAAAAGAAACAAGATGATTAATGATTTAGGAGGAAAAGAAGATGAACAAGAATAAGATAATAGGTCCTTATCTAACGCGAAAGAACCTAATAGCCATCTCCGCGATTGCAATTAGCGCAGTTATTTTTGCCTTTTGCGGGCTATGTTTATGTGCTGATGGGAAAGTATTCTCAAAAGCTAATCCAATATTAGCAATTGCTAATGGGATGGGTTATAGGCAAATAAATGTAGAAGCAGGGGCTTTGACTATGGTTGTAGTCTCTATTTTACTTGTTTCAGTCTATATAATCCTTCTTGGATTCATGATAATCTACATAACTAGATTTGCTAAAATCAATAACATCAAATGGAAGAACAAGAAGTTAATTGCAACCTATGTAATTGTTATCCTTGCTTCGATATTACTTTCTTATGGATTATCAGTTGTAATCGCCTTGATCCAAGGCAATTTATCTTCAATTGGTCCAATGACCTACTTGTTAGGTTATACCTTCCTTGTAACATTGCTTATTTCTTTCTTTATGACAATTGGAGTTGGTTCAATTGCCATGTTCATCGTTAATCTAAAATTAGTTGATAAGCCATATAAATTCTTTTGTCCTGATGAGAATATGAAGCTAGAAGATGATGATGTCCCTAGTCAAGATGAAGATGTCACTTCTAGTTTTGATACAAAAACAAACAATACTTCTACTAGCAACAATAATAACGTTTCGATGGGGGACAATGGACAAATATCACTCGGAGAAGATATCGATAAGGCTAGAAGTCTTGACGATAGGGAAAAAGTATTCCCAGGATTATCTAGGATTGATGAAAAATATTCTGGATTTGAAGTCGATTCCATTCCTAGCGACGATATCGACTTATTATCCCTTCCTATCAAATTCAGGAACTATCTAGCAAAAGAAGAACATCTTTATTTTGATATTTCTTATATCCGTACCTTCCTAGCAGGCCTAGGAACTTCTCACTTTATGATTTTAGAAGGACTTTCTGGAACTGGAAAATCATCTTTGCCAAGATATTTTGCCAAATTTGTCAACGCGAAAGTTACCTTCCTTCCAATCCAGGCAACTTATAGAGACAAGACCTCATTACTAGGCTATTTCAATGACTTCTCTAGGACTTATAATGAGACTGACTTCCTCCTTAATCTATATGAAGCAGGTTACAATAGGGATCAAATAAATATATTCGTCCTTGATGAAATGAATATTAGCCGTGTCGAATATTATTTTGCTGATTTCCTTTCAGTTCTAGAATATCCAGTTCCAGACTGGAAGATAAGGATAATGCAGCTTCCTTATGGGTTTGTCTCTCCAACTAGGTTAATTGAAGGTAATCTCCATATCGAAGAAAACTGTTATTTCATCGGCACGGCGAATAAAGATGATTCGACTTTCTCGATTGCCGATAAAGTCTATGACCGTTCGATTACCCTTGATTTTGAAAGAAAGAATGAACCATTTGAAGTAAAAGAAGATGCCTCCAGCATCAATTTATCTTCTTCTAAACTCAATTCCTTATATAAAGAAGCGGCTGAAAATAAGGAAAACCAAGTATCTAAGTCTGATTTAGATAAATTCAATACGATTACAGATTATATCTATGATGAATTCGATATAGCATTTGGTAACCGTATCCTTAACCAAATAGAAAAGATTGTACCTATCTATATTGGTTTAGGTGGAACAAAAGAAGAAATAATCGACTTCATGCTTACTAGGAAAGTATTATGCAAGATTGAAGGCAGGTTTGAAGATTTTGTCAAGCCAGCCTTAAAGAATCTAGTTAACCTTATCGAAAAGACTTATGGCAAGGATGGCCTTCCAAATTCCATTTCCTATATCTATAGGCTTATAAAGAAATTATAAATATGAGAAACGTTGAGGAAAACTCACTTAAAGAAGGAATTACCTTACTTAAGAAATCTATTTCTAGTTATTCCTCCCTTAATGAGCTATTTGGCAAAATCGAAGATATCGAAATCCCTTCTTTGCAAGAAATATCCTTTAAGAAAGATAAATCTAGCCTAGAAGAGTTTTCATCTATCCTCAACGTTGCTTTTTCTATTGCAAGCAAGCCATTTTCCTTAAACAAAAAAGAAGAGATAATCGAATCTTCCTCTAGATCTAATGGACTTTCTAGCGAGGCAGTTAGGAAGACACTAATGGATTCATCTTTATGGAAAAGATATGGGGACAAGATGGTTCCTGAACAAGTTTATTATTTCCAATATTACGATGAATATATAATCTATGAGAATATCTTTATCATTACTTTTATCGAATCTCTTTATGAAGAGTTAGAACGCTGCCGTTCCTTTTATGTCTCTTTATTAGGAGTATATCCAAATAGGCTTAATATCGATGATGACTATCTATCTATTGCTTTAAAGCAATTAAACAAGATGTTCTCTAAATTAGATAGGATAAAGGATACTAGTTTCTATAAAAGGGTATCCAAATCTCCAAAAAGAATTAAGAACGTCATCCCAACCAATATCTTGCTACATAACCAAAAATATAATGCGATCTATAAATTCTATAAGAACATGATTAGCTATTATGATGATGTCTCGCTCAATGTTGATTTAGCTAGATATTATTATTTCCTTTTGTTAAAGAATCTAAAGCTAAAGGGATTTAAATTAAGGGAAAATAAGGAGTTACCTTTATTTGACAATAAGGAAATAGCTTTACCAACTTCAATCCATTTCAAGAACAAGGATTTTGATTTGTCGTTAAGTTATCTCTCTTCTTCCTTTTTAATTGAAATAGGTAAAGGCAAATTAAGATATTCATCATTGCTAAATATCTGTCCAAATGAACCCTTTAGTGTCACTACATCTAAGAATAAATGCTCTAGCTATGATTATATTTCCTTATGGCATCTAGGCTATCAAGTTGATGATAATGTAGTTTTATTATCTAAAGATTATCTAGACGAAATGGGATTAATATCTACTTATCTAGATTCGCATTTATATATTGAGCCCGCTAGCGAGGATATCTATAGCAAATATTGCCCAATATGCAAGGAAGATAAATTACTTGAAAGAGGCAGGGATACTTATTATTGTCCATTTTGTAACTCGACTTACCATCTAGAAGAAGAGAAAATAATATTCATTAGCAGGAGGAAGAAGTAATGGAAGAAAAAGAAATTTTCCTAGAACAAGACTTTGATTCTTCTACTCCTGCCATATTGATTAAAGACTTACATAAATCATATGGAAAGAAAGAAGTATTGAAAGGACTTAATCTAGAAGTACATCAAGGCGAATTATTTGGCTTTATCGGTAGGAATGGTGCCGGCAAATCCACGACAATCGACTGCATGATTGGATTAAAAAGATTCAATTCGGGGACAATCGAGCTTCTTTCTTATGATATTAAAGAAGAACCATTATTAGCTAAATCCCATTTTGGATATGTCCCTAGCGAGCCTAATGTATATGAGGCCATGACTGGATATGAATATCTAGAATTTGTCGCTTCTATCTATCAAATTTCAGAAGGCCAATTTAAGACCAATTACAAATACCTTTGCTCTAGGCTCCAATTAAAAGAAGAAGACCTAGAAGTCCCGACTGCTAATTATAGCCATGGCATGAAACAAAAATTATGCCTAGTCGCCTCTTTGCTAAATAATCCAAATATCTGGATATTGGATGAGCCTACGGTCGGGCTAGATGTCATCGCGGTTGAAGAACTTAAGAACATGATGAAAGAATATTCTAGCCATGGGAATACTGTTTTCATTACTAGCCACAATATCGAATTAGTCGCGAAGATTTGCGATAGGGTCGCCATTACTGAAAATGGAGTAGTCGCCCATCTTCTTGATTTGAATAAAGATCCAAACAAGAGGCTTCAATTACCTAGGTTATTCTTTGAAATCTACGAGGAGAAGAAGGGTGCTTAATCTAATCGTAAAGGATTTCAAATTGCTTTTTGCCAAAAACGGCACAAGGCTAAATAGGATTCTCTCCTATTTGTTTTTAGGTGTCGTTGCAATTGCTTTTATTGCCTTAGAGACATTCTTGTTCTATACGATAATTAGAAAAGTATCCGTCTATGATGGGGCGAGCGATTCTTTCTTCATCTTATTTCTATTTATAATATGTATATTGCTGACCGTCGTTTCTATTTTTACTGCGAAGAAATCATTTTTTAGCAGCTCCGATATAGCTCAGTTAGCAACTTATCCGATCTCAAATGCCAAAAAGATATTCTCCAAATTATTCTTCTTGGTCATCTTGATGTATCTACTTAATTTTGTATTTTGCTTTCCTTTGTTTGTCTCTTATGGGGCTATTTTCCATAAGATGCTTATATTTTTTTATACATCACTATATTACCCGTTTTTGATATTATTCTTTGAACTAGGGATTGCCTTTATCTTGGTATATCCATTCAAGATGCTGCTTGATTTCTTAAAGAAGCATTTCTTAATCCAGCTTATTTCAGTCATCATAATTTCCTTTGGGCTAGCCATTATATATAGCTATGTATTGAATCTATTTATTGATTTAGTTTCTTCTAACCAGCTAGATAAATTATTTACCGTTAGTAACATTGCTAGAATCAAACAAATTGCAGATAACCTAGTCCCCGTCAATTTCTTAATCAAATCAATTGTCAAATATGATCTAGGGATGGTATTCCCATATATTGGGGTTAGCCTAGGGATATTCTTGATAGGTATGGCCTTAATTATCTATTTCTATTCCTATTTTGATAGCTATAGCCATAATGAAGATGGGAAGATAAAAGAACATAAATATAAAAAGCCTAGCCAAATAATGGCCTTAATAAAAAAGGAACTTATCCTTTTGTTTAGGGATTCGAACTACCTATTCTCATTCACGGGGTTATTATTTGTCGAACCTTTATTGACTTTTTTGGTTATCAAATCAATAAATACCATATTTACGACTGGTAACATTGCCTATTATGTAGCAGTTGTGCCTAACTTGATTCCGATTAGCGATATTTTGATAATGATGTTATTTTCTTGCATCATTTCTAGTGGGTCTAGCAATTTCATCACTAGCGAGAAAAAATCCATCAGGTTTATCAAATCTCTTCCTATAACTCCATTAAAGCAATTAAGCATCAAGGTAATGATTCCTTTATCATTATCAATATTATTTACCTTTATTTCCTATCTAGCCTTAGCCTTAACCTCAACCTTGTCCTGGCTTAGCTTTGGATATGGATTAGTTTTGACCATCCTATTAATAATATTAGTAAACATCATATCTTTATATGAAGAATTGAAGATAAAAAGAGGGAAGGAAAGGAATTATTTGCTTTCATCAATCTATTCTTATCTTCTGCCTTTCTCTTTCTTTATTATTGGATTATTCATGGCCTATAACCAAATGAATATTAATTTCATATATCTAGTTGGATTAGCTTTAATCGCTTTATTTTCTCTTCCATTTGTTATCAAGCTTAAATCAAGAATCAATAACCTCTTCTTGGATTTGGAGGTCATCAACTAATGAAAAAGAATGTAATCATCTTATTGTTGATGCCTTTTATAATTGCTTTGGCCTGCCTTACTACAATTTCGGCAACTTTCAATTTAATTGATACAGATATAATCGGGATTATATGGGATTATTCTGCGAATGAAGCCTATAAAGTATCTTCTAACCCATATCAATTAAAAGCAGTTGGACAAAACCAAAAGAATTATCCTGTCTTTGATTCATCTTTGGTTTGGGAAGTAAGGAATGCTTCTAAAGAAGATAATAACGAATATGCCCGTATTGTTAATTCGAATCAATTATTAGCGATTTCTCCTGGCAATGTCATTGTTTCTGTTTCTAACCAAAAAGGGACGATACATAAGCAGATGAATGTCCTTATCTATGATAATTCGGCTATTGTTATTAATCCTGACCTGAAATCTTCTGGATCAAATATTGATAAGAATACCTATTTTGGTCAATATGACTTAAAAGACGAATCTAAAGTAGAAGCGTCGATTCCATTAAAGATAAATGCCTATCCAACTTCACTTGAAAGCAATGTAAAACTATCCTCGATTTCAAGCAATCTAGAATTTGATAAAGATACCTCTAAAATAAAAATAATGGGGGCATTAGATGATAATTCACTTTCTTTTGTCTCTTTTTCCTTTGATGGAGAAGCTACAAATGAAGTTACTTATTCATTTAAAGTAGTTAAAGATGGGGTCAATGTCTATTCTTATTCCGATTTGCTTTACTGCACGAATAAAAGTAAGGCAGGGGAAGTAGCTGTTCTCCAAACTAGTTTTGAATCCTTAGATAACCTTGAATCCAATAAGAATTCAGTTTGCTTTGGAGAAAGAATAGATAACAAATGGAATTTCAAAAACGAAATATATCGATTCAAGACTACATATTCGACTTCCTATATAGAGCAGTGGAACGAATTTGTTAAGACTAATAAGAAATATTCTCCTATTGATGATAATGTCAATGTAGGGCTACATGTCCAGAAGGATTTCTACGGGAATGGGTTTTCTATCAATATGCATAACCTTACCTATCCTTATGATGAATCAAAGGTAAATAATGTCATTGTCCCTAGACTAAATGATGATAATTTATTTAGGGGACCTCTTCCTTTCTTTTGCTTAGGCAATCCAAATGACACCCCGTTAGTAACTGCCTATGGCCAAGATAATATAGGCATGTATGTAGATGGGGATAACATTACTATCAATGACTTAAATTTAAGAAGCTGCGATAGAGGGGATAATTTAGCTAATCTAGATTATGTAGGGACTACTTTAGAGACCAAAGGAAAAAACATTACTATCAAGAATTGCCTTCTTAGCAATGGCAAGACCGTAGTTAGGTCAATTAGTAGCGACCTCCTCCTTTCTAATTGCTTGTTATCATACGCAAGAAATTTCTTATTGAGTGTTGGAAGCGATGAGTATTTAGAAATCGATGAAAATAAGATGCATTCCTTAATAAATAAGAATGGGACTAGCAATGAAAATATAGCCGTCTACTGTCAAAAAGAAGGAGAAGCTGATGTATTGATGACTGATTTTATTACAGGCAATACAGATTCTAATTTCTCTTCTTATCTATATTCATTACAAGATGCATTAGATTATACGAATAAGGATATATCTAGTTTATATAAAGGACATGTTGAGGTTAATGACTGTTATTTCTATATGTCCAATATAGCTTCCATTGCCATGGAAAGCATGTTTAATGGACCTTATCTATATTCTTCTATTCCTTCTTTAATTGGAGGAATATTTGGCTCGCTTAAAAACGAAACAGGAAAATCTCTTGTCCCACTTGAAGGGAAGAAGTGCGGCGGCATCTCTTATCCAGTCGAACTAATAATATCTGGCAAGACTAGGTTCTATGACTACAAAGATATTAACGGGATGGATCTAAAAGGCTTGATAAACGAAAATATCTCTAAGATTGCAAATGGGGTATTAGGAGGGGATAGCAACATCAATTTGACTATTGATGATATATTCCCGGTCAAGTCTCTTCTATTCGAAAAGGCTAGGGATAAAGGATTTATGGTAAGTAAAAATATCAATGTCCCAATCGCTTTTTATGGAGGTGGGCTTAACTTAAGCAAAGTTACCTATTCTAGTGGGGCTGAAATCAGGAAACATATCCAAAACGATATAGCCCCTGGCTTATTAGACAAATTATTATCGTTAGGGGCATCTAGTGCGAGTGGCGGTGGCTTAAGCAATGTCAGGGCCATGATGAAACGGTGTGTCCTTACTACGATTGGTTTCAATGATTTCAAATTCTCTTTAATAAATGGCGAAGATTACTTGTTTAAAAAGAATATTGATATAAAGGATTTAATTAACAATGCTAAATAAGGAGGAAAAGAAAATGAAGAATCTAAAGAAAATCTTATTAGCGGGATTAATGTTAATAACCCCAGTTGCGATGGCATCTTGCTCATTTTTCAATGTCGATGATGCTGCAGTTAATATTAAAAATGTCGAGGTTACTACCGATTCAAATGGGAATACCCTTATTACGATTTATTATACTGACGAAGATAAAGACCCAACCTCCTTTACTATCCCTAGCGGCAAGCAGGGAAAAGAAGGCGTCGGGATCAAAAATATCGAATATCAAGAACTTGAAGACCAGACAGGGACTATCGTAAAAATTAACTTTACCGATGAAAATAGGGAACCCGTCTCTTTCTTAATCAAAAATGGGGAAGGCAAAAAAGGCGATAACGGGAACGGGATTAAAGAAATTACATCCAAGCATGATGATGCTAATAAAAAGACAGTCATCACGATTACATTTACCGACGAGAATTATGAACCAATAAGTTTTGATATACTTGATGGAAAAGAAGGGGAACCTGGTAGATCAGTTTCATCTATAAGGCAAGCTTCTAATGAAGATGGGACTGAAACTATAATTAGCTTTGTTGATCAAGAGGGAGCAATAATTTCTTCTATTTCTATCCCTAGAGCCAATACATGGCTTTCTGGGCCAGAAAAACCAACTTCTGATAAAGGCAATCCTGGCGATTTCTATTTTGAGACAACTAATTATGTAATTTATCAAAAGATATCTTCTGATTGGAAACTTATTGCTGAACTTGGTGCTGCAAAAAACAACCAGAATACATATAAGGTTTCTTTTGATATAAATGCTAGTGATGGAAGTGCTAATTTTGTTCCTGGCTATGATCAATCTATTTATGAAGATATTAAAGAAGGTTATAACTTCTATGGGATGGGATATGAACTTCCTATTGCAACTAGAACTGGATATAACTTCTCTGGCTGGATTACTTCTAAAGTCTATAATCCAACAAAGGGATTATTCACTGATTTGACTCCAGTATATCGTGATACGACTTTATATGCCTATTGGACTAAGTAGTTTTAGTCCTAAATAATACCCAATTTACCGCATATTTTTATCTTTTGAAGGTCTATTTAACCAAAATTAGGAAAAAAGTTAATTTTTTGCTTGATTTATAGACCGATTGTATTCAAAATATATGGGCGCTTCGGGATGTAGCGTAGCTTGGCTATCGCGTCTGCTTTGGGAGCAGAAGACCATCGGTTCAAATCCGATCATCCCGACCACATTGCTTGCTAGTTTGATACGTAATAGTGTCAAACTTTTTTTATCTTAGCGGTTTGATCTTCCGTTTTTCGGCATAAAATCGTATAGAAACTTAATTGGGGTCAAAATGATTGATGGAATTTTGGTTAGCTTAAGAATTAAAATCTCATTGCAAATTGAGTAAATCGAATAATTCCGAGCATATTAAACATATCTTAGTAGAAGGGGAACTGATCCTAGAAGCAATTGTTCGGAAATTCCGAACTGTTCAAAAAGAAGGGAATCGCGAAGCTGAAAGGCAGATTTCCCATT
>JALEUF010000090.1 GCA_022781015.1 Caryophanales bacterium | reverse complement strand
GAAATCGATGTCATCAAAGACATGGGCGTTGAATTCAAGATGGGTGTTGAAGTTGGCAAAGACGTCACTATCGAAGAATTAAAGAAACAAGGTTATGAAGCCTTCTATATTGCTATTGGTGCACAAGGTGGAAGAAAACTTGGTGTTCCAAATGAAGAAGGAGAAAATATTCTCTCTGGTATTGACTTCTTACGTGATGTAAATCTCGGTAAGCAAGGTAAATTATCAGGACATGTTGCCATCATGGGTGGCGGTAATGTCGCAATCGATGTTGCCCGCACTGCCTTAAGGATGGGCGCTAGCAAGGTTGATCTATATTGCCTTGAAACTAGAGACATCATGACTGCTTCCTTAGAAGAAATAAAAGAAGCCGAAGAAGAAGGGATTGTCATCCATAATGGATATGGCGTCAAAGAATTCGTCCTCAAGGATGGAAAACTAGAAAAAGCCATATTAAAGAAGTGTGTTTCCGTATTTGATGAACAACATCGCTTTGCTCCAAAATATGATGAAAATGACTTATTGGAAATCGAAGTTTCCTACTTCTTATCTGCTATCGGACAATCATTTGTCTATGGTAACTTACTAAACGGAACTAAAGTTGCCTTGACTAAAGGTAATAGAATCGATGCCGATCCTCTTACATATCAAACTGCTGATAAGGATATATTCGCTGGTGGAGACGTCTATCATGGAACTAGGTTTGCTATCGATGCCATTGCAAGTGGTAAAGAAGCTGCTGAATCCATGCACCGTCATGTCCACGAAGGACAATCCTTATTGATTGGTAGATTCCAAAATCCATATCTAGCTGCCTATGAACTTGATAGGGACAATATTGATGTTACTGGATTTGACAATACTCCACGTCAAGAAGCCCCATCCATCAAGATTGATGACAACATGAAGGATAACCGTGGTATCTATAACGAAGAACAAGTCAAGAAAGAAGCCTCTAGATGCCTCAAATGTGGTCGTACCTTCGTTGATGAAACCATGTGTGTTGGCTGTGGTCTATGTACGACTAGATGTAAATTCGATGCTATCCACCTCAGGAAGAGATTCGATGGCGTCGGCACCCCATATAAGCAGACAACAACCTCCAATATGGGTCATATCTTGGCTAGAAACCTTAAGATTGTCTTTACAGGCAAAGGAAAGACCAAGAGCATGAATAAAGACGACTTAACCAAGCAATCTGAAAAGAAGGAGACGCTTCGTTAATGCACGAAATGGGTATCGTGTATGGCATGTTTGATACCCTACGCGACATCATTAAGCAAAATAACATTACTTCCCCTCTTCTAAGTGTCACCTTGGAAGTTGGGGAGGCTTCTATGGTAGTTTCTTCTTACCTTCAGGAATGCTTCGACATTGCAAAAGAAGATACCGAATTCAAGAATACTAAATTAATCCAAAAGGAAGTTCCTTGTATTGGTAGATGCTCTAAATGCGGGCATGAATTCAAGGTAAAAGAAAATGATAGGGTCTGCCCTATCTGCCATAGCGAGAATGATTTCACCCCAATTGATGGGACTGAGATCAATATCTCTGAAGTTGATTTTGAATAGCTTTAGGATGAGTTAAACCTCATCCTTTTCTTTTGCCTAAAAAGCTTGAAAGTTGATTAACTTATTTATAGCCTAAATAGAGGTGAATTAATTATGGTTAGAAATTTTTTAGGATTTAGAAAAAATCTATCATCTTATTTAGAAAGTGTAATTGATTTTGATGAGCGTATAACCATAACAACTAAAAAAAGGTAACGCGGTTATCATTTCAGAAAAAGAATATAAATCCATGTTAGAGATTATTAATCCATCATTTGGGAAAAACTCAATCATCCAAATTAAAGAAGGCGAAAAGGAAGATATATCAAAAATGGGGATTTATAATCCTAAAGAAGAGTGGTAACGAACCCTTTTTAATCTAAACAAAAAGACGACAACGCTGTTTTTGCTATTTCTCTAATTTAGTTAATATATATTCTCCATTTCCAATTATTAAGGCTTTTTTAGAAGCAGGGATGAAAAAAGTATCACCTATTTTATAATTAATCCCGTTTAGTTTTCCTTTTCCTTTGATGAATGTTATGGAAGAGAAACTAGTCTCATCATTAATAATCATATTTTCTTTTGCTACATCTTTTTTATAGACAGCAAAATATTTGCAACGTCCAATACAACCATTATCAAAACTAATTGGTTCGTATTTATGTGGATTGATGACTTTTAAGGCTTTTTCTATATGTAGAGGTCTTTTGTTTCCATCCTTATCAATCCTATTGTAGTCATATAGCCTATATGTAAGAGTCGAACTTTGCTGGATTTCAATTAAGGTAACTCCTTTTCCGATCGCATGAATTGTTCCGGAAGGAATGAAATATGTATCCCCGGGTTTAACTTCAAAGAAATTAAGCAAGTCCAATATATTCCCTTTATTTAAGGCATCTTCTATTTCTTCTAAAGTATAATCTTTATTAAATCCAACATATAATCCTGAGCCAGGTTCATTATCTAAAACATGCCACATCTCGGTTTTGCCGTATTGATGCTCATTTTCTAAAGCATATTCATCGCTAGGATGGACTTGGACTGAAAGATTATCCCCTGCATCGATTAATTTAATTAAAGTAGGGAAGTAGGGGAAAGAAGAGGGAATACTACCTATATCTAAATTAGATGCGACTTCTTTTAATGTTTTACTTTTATAAGCTCCAGAAGCAATGATAGAAGGTCCTTCATCAAGAAAAGACAATTCCCATGTCTCTGCAACTCTCCCGTTTTTATTTGGTTTTCCTAATTTTGCAAGTTTTGTTCCTGACCAAATATAATCTTTACTAGCTGGTTTTAATTTGACTACGTCCATACCCATATAATTATCCGCTTAAAGGGGATAAAAGTAATCTTATAAATTTACTTTCCTTAATATTGCTCCTATTTAATTCGATAGATAGGCAATTATAAGGTTTGATTGTTTGGAATAATCAATGGTCGTATTATTTATATTGATATATGGACAGCCTCTTTTTACATAAAGGAAGAAATGGATATGGAAAATAAAAACCATTCTAAATCATCATTCAAAGTTCTTTTCATCGGGAATAGTTTTTCTGATGACACGATTGAATATGTTTATAGCATTGCTAAAGATATTGGGATGGAAGGCGTTCTTATTGGAAACCTATATTATGGAGGATGTACGATTGAAGAACATCTTTCTTTCTTAAATGACCCTAATCCGCATTATAATTTTAGATTGGCTAGAAGCGAAAAAATCATCCATAGTGCAGAAGGAGATAGTCCTGATACTTTTATTGAAGGAGGGGTTAGCTATGCAGATTGGGATTATATTATCTTCCAGCAAGGTAGCCGCGATAGTGGAATCCCTTATAAATATGATAACTTGCCTATATTAATTGATTATGTAAAGAAAATAGCTAGTAACCCTAATGTAATATTTGGATTTAATATGACTTGGGCTTATGCAAAAAATAGCAAGAATGGCGGATTTAATTCTTATTCATGCAATCAAGAAATTATGTATAAAGGGATATTAGAATCAATCAGAAAAAAAGTGCTTCCAAACAAAAACATAAGATTCGTTATCCCAAATGGGACTGCAATTCAAAATGCGAGAACATCTTTTATAGGGGACAATTTAACTCGTGATGAAGCAAGTCACCTTAGTTTTGACTTAGGCAGATATATTGCCGGTTTAACCTTTATTGCCACCTTAACTAGAGTAGATGTCGATAAAATAAAGTTTGCCCCGGCTGGATTAAGCGAAAAGAAAATACTACTAGCGAAAGAAAGCGCGAAGAACGCGATTAATAATCCTTTTGAAGTTACTAGATCTAGATATATCGATTAATCAATCATCCATATATTATTAACCCTTATCCTATATATATTTATACAAGTGTCTATATGGGATATAGAAAATATAAAGGAATACCTATAAATTTTTATTATGAATAAAGGATGAAAATAGTAATTGTTGCTAGCGTCATTTTTAACTTCCTATATAGCCAAAAATTTTGATTTTTCTAGAAAATAAGGCATTTTTTATGTATAATAGAATAGATGGAAGGAAGGGAAATTGATATAGATGGCAAGCTTTACCCCCGGTAGTTACGTATTCCATTTGCGTTGTGGAGTATGCAAAGTCGAGAATATTGCACCTTTGTCTGGTGATGACAGTGGTTCTCTTTATTATGTCTTAACTCCATTGTTTGGAGAAGATAAGGGAAATATAGTCCGTGTCCCCCTTTCTAATCCTTCTTCTTTACGTGATCCTATAAATAAAGAAGATGCCGAGAAAATAATAGAATGTTGGCCTAAGGAAGATATCAACCATTACATTGTTGATTCCAAAAAGAGAAAGACTTCCTATGAAGATGCACTTAAATTAGGTGACATCAAGATTATGGCCCCGTTACTAGTCGGTGCTAAGCAAAGAAAACAAAAGGATGGCCATCTAAATTCAATGGATGGGCAATTCGTACATAGAGTTGAGCCAATTGTCTATGGCGAACTTGCATTGGCGTTAGGAGTGCCCATTGAGCAAGTACCATCTATAATTGCTTCTAGAAGCTAGGCCATTAGGCCTCTTTTCTTTGGGTAAAATAAAACCCCAGCTTTCGCCAGGGTTATTAAAGAGATAAAAAACCAAAATTAATGATTAGGCTTTAATGGAAGAATAAGTTCCATATAAGCTTAATAAGGCTCCTAAGAAGGAGAAGACTGCTCCACAGATTAATCCAGGGCCAAGAGTTAATTCTTTAGTAGAAGTCAAAGAAGAAAGGTCATTGGCAGCTGCATACATATTTGGACCAAAGATGAATAAGACTCCAGCAGCAGCTAAGGCAACTAGGGTGATGCCAAATCCGATTGAAGCGGATTTTCCTGGCAATAAGGAAGAAATCA
>JALEUF010000178.1 GCA_022781015.1 Caryophanales bacterium | reverse complement strand
AGAAAATAAAACCAATGCCAGCAGCAATCAAAGCTAATCCAATTAGAAGCATAATCCAATTGAAATTGCCAGGAGCCATTGTCAAAAAGGTAAATAGTAACAATAAGGCACCAGCAACAAAGAAAAGGGCCATGAATATTGCAGTAACTACCTTTTTAGTATTTGAAGAAGATAGTTCCCCTTCTTTCTTCTTTTGCCTTTCTAGTGCCAAATTATATTCTTTGACATGGATTGCATTGGCGGCAGTATCTACTTCGGATTTGACTTTTAAATCATCAAAAGCCTCAAGGGCAGCTTGATGGTATTTATCCTTAAGTTCCTTGTTATAAAGGTCGCGAGGTTTGAATAATACTTCTTCGGCCATAATTTACTCCTATCTAAACGGAGGGAATCCAGCTTGTCCCTTACCGCTTTTTTGATATTGCTTTAATTGTTTCATCATAAGCTTTGATTGGTCATATTTCCTAATGACACGATTTACGTCGGCATTAGTAAGTCCACATCCTTTGGCAATCCTATTTTTATGGGAATAACGCAATATTTCAGGATGCCTTCTTTCATATGGGGTCATTGAATTAATGACAGACTCAAAGATTTTCATTTCTTTTTCTGCCATATCTTTTTGTTCATCAGTTATTTTCGGCATGCCAGGAATCATCTTGGCAATAGAACCAAGCGAGCCTAATCTCCTGACCATTTTCATTTGCTTAAGCATGTCTTCAAGGGTAAATTCCCCATCCATCATCTTCTTGGCTTCTTTTTCGGCTTCTTTTTCGTCGATATTCTCTTTAGCCTTTTCTACTAAAGTAACAATATCGCCCATCCCAAGAATCCTATCGGCCATTCTTGAAGGATAGAAAATCTCCATATCGGATTTCTTTTCTCCGGTACCAGCAAATTTAATTGGCAAACCAGTCAAATATTTAATAGACAAAGCCGCGCCACCCCTAGCATCGCCATCGAGTTTGGACATGATTAATCCAGTTAATCTAAGCGAGCTATTAAATGCATTAGCAACGTTAACGCTATCTTGACCAGCAGCAGCATCAACTAAAAGCAATACTTCTTCAGGATGGACTACATGGTTGATTTTCTTTAATTCTTCCATCAATGTCTCATCTATTTGAAGTCGGCCAGCCGTATCTAGAATAAGGACATCCATATGCTCTTCAAGAGCTTTTTCTTTAGCCTTGATTGCTATATCGACTGGATCTTGTATACCTAAGGTAAAGAAAGAACAGCCTACATCATTAGATACTGTCCTTAACTGATCAATAGCGGCAGGACGGTATACGTCAAGGGCGCCAAGCATGACCTTCTTGCCTTCTTTTTGCATTAAATATGCTAATTTGCCGGCAGTTGTAGTCTTACCTGTGCCTTGAAGACCTACTAACATGATTGTAGTAAGCCCGCCTTTTGTATAATTGATCCCGTTTTGCTCATCTCCTAACAAGGATTCGATTTCATCATGGACAATCTTAACAACCATCTGGGAAGGATTGACTTTGGAATAGACATCTTGACCAATGGCTTTTTCTTTAACATCATTTACGAATGATTTGACAACCTTAAAATTGACGTCAGCTTCTAAAAGAGCAACCCTAATCTCTTTTAGCATCTCGTCCATATTGGCTTCACTTAGCCTGGATTGTCCTCTTAATTTTTTAAATATTTGACCAAAACGGTCAGATAATGATTCAAATGCCATCTTTTATCACCCTTCCTAAAGACTCGAACAGTTTTAACCTAGTCATTTCATCCTCGACCGCCATTATTGAATCAATAGCAGCATTTACATCAAGTCTTTTTTTATATAA
This sequence comes from Caryophanales bacterium, assembly GCA_022781015.1. Classification (GTDB taxonomy): domain Bacteria; phylum Bacillota_I; class Bacilli_A; order RFN20; family CAG-826; genus Alloenteromonas. The sequence goes on along the minus strand of JALEUF010000178.1, from coordinate 7,187 downwards.
TCCGAGAATGTCTTCGAAATATTCTAAATTAGAAATGGCTTTATGAATAGAATCAGATACAGCGGATTTAGAAACGCCTAATTCATTTGATATCTCAGATAAAGACAAATCAAAACCTAAATAGTTTTCTAGATCCTCTTTTTGTCTAGAACTAAGAAGCCCTCCATATATCTTAAAGAGGGCATATTGCCTTTCTTTTTCCTCGACTAGATTATTTTCCTTCATCTTCATTTCCTAGCAACAGCCCATAAAGGTATTTAGATAAATCGAATTCCTCTAGATCTTCCATTCTTTCGCCTAAACCCATGAAACGGACAGGAACACCCAATTCATCTCTTATAGAAAGGATAATCCCTCCTTTAGAAGTCCCGTCCATCTTAGTAACTACGATTCCAGATAAAGAAGATACTTCCTTAAATGCCTTGGCCTGGATTACCCCATTTTGTCCGGTAGTCGCATCTATTACCAAAAATGTTTCCTGTGGAGCCCCTTCTATTTCTTTATTTAATACACGGCTAATCTTGCCTAATTCTTGCATTAAGTTTGACTTAGTTTGGATTCTTCCAGCCGTATCTACGATTAATAAATCAATATTCTCGGCTTTAGCACGTCTAGCCCCATCAAAAGCAACAGAAGCCGGATCAGATTCAGGTGCACCAAAAACAATCGGGACGTCTAGTCTAGAAGCCCAAACTTTGAGTTGTTCGACTGCACCAGCCCTAAAAGTATCGGCAGCTACTAGCATTACCTTCTTACCCTTATTTTTATATCTATAGGCTAATTTGGCAATCGTAGTAGTCTTGCCGACCCCATTAACACCTTCGACCAATAAAACAGTTGGTTTGGAGGAAAAATTGATTTCATTTTCAATCTCGCCTCCACTAGTTGCATAATCAACAAACATCAAATCGATAAGGGCTTCATTAATCTTGACTGGCTCGGTTAGGTTTTCCTCTTTTGCCTTTTCAAGCAATTCTTCGCAAAGCTTAATAGATAAAGACACCCCTACATCGGCCTCGATTAATATTTCTTCCAATTCCTCAAAATAAGAAGAATCTATCTTTGAATAACGTTTTGAAAGTTCATCTAATCTAGAGGCAAAAGCCTTCCTGGATTTAGCTAGCCCTTTTTCATATGTCTTTGTAGATTCATCTTCTTTTTTAGATGAGAATTTATTCTTTAAAAACGAAAATAGTCCCATAATTACAATCCTTGTTTCGGAAGAGACATCCTAGACAAAGCATCTTTAGCCGCTTCAGTCTCGGCTGCTTTCTTATTATGCCCTTCCCCTTTTCCAATTTGATTACCCTCGAAATAGACCGCTGCGACGAATACTTTTTCCATCGGAGTCCCTCTTTCTTCAATAATCTTATAAACTACAGATTCCTTATTATCGGCCTGCATGGCTTCCTGAAGATATGATTTAGGATTGATCGTATAATCAATTGTCGCATTCTTTATATCTTCATCGAATATCTTCCTGACAAAATTAAGAGTAAAGTCACATCCCTGGTCTAGATAAAGTGCCCCGATGAAAGACTCAAATACATCTTCTAGCAAAGGAACATTGTTCTTCGCTTCTTTTGAGAAGCTAGGACCTACTTTAATATATTCATTAAGCCCAAGTTTCTTGCAATAATTCGCTTCTGAAGAAGAACGGATGAACTGGGCTTTTAAAATGCTTAGTCTTCCTTGTTCCATCTCTGGATGATAAAGATAGCAAAGCTCGGATACAATCATCCCTACAATGGAATCGCCTAGGAACTCAAGACGTTCATAGTCTTGATGCCTAGTGCCCGCCATTCCATTATAGGAAGAATGGGTAAAGGCAAGGCGATACAATTCCTCGTTTTTTGGTAATATCATGAAACGCCTATATAACGGCATAAATTCTGAACTCATAAAATAAGTATAACAAATTTCTCCTTTCTTTTAGGCAAGAGAAACTAAAGATGTTTCCTTTTTGGCTTTCATCAATATGTATCTAAAGCCTTCTTCATCTTTATTCCTAAGAATAAAAGAAGCATCTTCCCTAGCTTTTTCAAATATTTTTAAATCTGAAACAATGGAAACAAAATTGAAGCAAGGAAGGCCACTTTGCTTTACTCCAGCTAAAGTTCCAGGCCCTCTTAATCTAAGGTCTTCCTCGGCTATCTTAAATCCATCATTTGAATTAATTAATACGTTTAGTTTCTCTACTTCCTCCGTTTTGGAATTAGCAAGCAAGCAATAAGCTTTCTTGCCATCCCTACCTATCCTACCACGCAATTGATGAAGTGAGGATAAGGAAAAGCTTGTAGGTTCATAAACTATCATTAAAGATGCATCTTTTACATCGATTCCGACTTCTACAATCGAGGTAGCAACTAGAATTGGGGTCTCTCCGTTTTTGAATTTATTAATCGCTTCTTCCTTTTCTATTTCGCTAAGCTCCCCATGGCATAACCCTACTAAATTAGGGAATAAAGAAGAGAGTCTTTTATATACATCTAGACAAGATGCATTGCCTTCTTTACTAGATATAGATGGGGCAATTACATAGGCTTTCTTATGGTTTTCCAAAACAAATTTGAGCCCGGATATTAATTTAGGTGAATTTTCATCTACTAAAACAGTTTTGACATCGCGGTTAGAAAACGGGAATGTTGAAATAGTAGAAACATCTAAATCACCATATAAAGTAAGTGCTAAAGTCCTAGGGATTGGAGTCGCACTCATCAAAAGTAGATCCGCCTCATCTCCTTTAGACGCTAATAAGCTTCTTTGATTAACCCCAAATTTATGTTGTTCATCAATAATTACAAATCCAAGGTTAGGATAGATAACATCTTTAGAAAATAAAGCATGTGTCCCGATTATTATATCTACTTCATTATTCTTTATTCTTTCTAATAGTTCATTTCTTTCTTTTCCTTTAACCGAACCAGTAAGTAACGCTATTTTTATTCCTAAAGGTCTTAAAAGGGAGGAAAAATAATCAAAATGTTGCTTTGCTAATGAAGAAGTCGGCGCCATCAAGGCAGTCTGACTATTTCTTAAATAGTTGATATAAGTCGCGATTAATGCAACTAAAGTCTTTCCAGTCCCGACATCCCCTTGCAATAAACGGTACATCAAATTAGGACCGCACATATCTTTTTCAATAGTCTTCACCGCATTTTCTTGATCTAGAGTCAATTTAAAAGGCAAGGAAGAAATAAAGCTATCTAACTTATTAATATCTATATCTTTATTCTTGCTTTTCCTTAACGAGGCATTTTCTTCCCTAATCAAAAGGTTATGTAAAGAGAACTCTAAGGCCTCTTCATATTTTAATACCCTTAGCCCTTGTCTAATATCCTCATTATTTAAAGGGCAATGGACTTTATTCAAGGCTTCTTCTTTTGAAATAAGACGGTACTTACTTCTAAAATAGGCAGGTATTTGGTCAAATATCTTACCTTGTTCTTCTTTTAATGATTTCTTGACTAATGAATTAAATAAATGGGGCGGATAATCGCTAGGCAAAGAATAAACAGGTACAATCCTACTAGATAAAGAAGATACTTTCTTAAAAGAAACCATGTTCATCTTATGACGTTTTTTATCATAGATGCAGGAAAGGATGATTTTATCATCCCCAAAAGTCTCTTTTCCTAAATAGGGACGATTCCATGCGATGATTTCATAATCTTCATTATCTTCATCGTTATGAAAATAAAACGAAGCGTTATTAGAGGAAGAAAACCTGAGTGTCCTTATATTTCCTTCTATTTTTCCTTCTAAAACAACTCTTTGCTTGTCAACTAAATTAGCTAATTCTTCTTTAGTAGTCGCAACAAAATATTCGTATTTCCTTGGCAAATGGGAAATAACCCCATAATAAGAATGGATACCCATTTCATAAAGCAAAGAATTTAACTTAGGAGAAGAGGTCAACTTCATAAATAGTATTTTACTATATTTTTAGCTAACCATATGTAAAAAGTAGGAGGAAATAAGAAGTAATTGTTATTCAACAGGCCCTAAAAATCCTCTCCAGCCAGGATTAAATGGATTTGAATAAATAAAGCCTTCTATAAAATCAGTATATTTAGCAACACTAATAACAAAATTTCCGCTTTTAATAGCTTAATGAACTACCATAAAGAAAGGACGGTGATTCAGATTAACCTAAGCCAATAGAAATACCCATTTCCACCAGTCCAATAAAAAACCTCCATAAACAGGAGGCTTTTGCTATTTTATTCAACTCCGACAAGGAAGGAATATACAGGTTGGTTGCCGCGTTTTATATCGACATCCATATCGTCTGCATATTTATCATTAAGCACTTTATTTAGGTGTTCTTCTTCTTCATTAGTAACATCTTCCCCAACAATGACAGTAAGGATTGAATCATCTTTGCCTACTAATGAATCAATTAAATCAAATAAGGCATGGCATTTATCTTTGACGCAGGAAACGATATTCCTTTCCTTCATGGCCATATAGAATCCCTTTGTAATATGGACCCCTTCGATATCAGTATCCTTAATGGCATATGTAACTGATCCGGATTTTATATTATTCAAGGCCTCTTTCATGTCAGAATATACTTCCTCAGCATCACCTTCGGAATTATACATCATGGCAGCAGACATACCTTGTAAGATAGTCTTAGAAGGAATTACCAATACATCAATCTCGCTAGATTCCATAACTAGGCTAGCTTGGTTAGCGGCCATTACTATATTGGAATTATTAGGTAACAAGATGACGTGTTTTGCATTTACCCTTTTGATCGCATTTACAAAATCCTCGGTAGATGGATTCATGGTTTGGCCACCAGAAACGATTTCATCGGCACCAAGCTCTTTAAACATCTCATCTAGCCCAGGACCGCTAGAAACAGCAATGAGTCCCAACTCTTTTTCTGGATGTAAATCCTCAATCTTTATATCAGCAACAGGGGTTTCTTCTTTTTTCTTTGATTCGATGTTGTAATCAGTCGCACTATGTCCTTGTTCGATATTTCTATGTTCTTCAGACATATTTTCGATAGTAATAGTAACAAATTCACCAAATTGCTGGGCGTAATTAAGCATATGGCCAGGAGTCAATGTATGGACATGGACTTTTACGATATCATCATCTTTGACAGTGACGACAGATTTGCCATGAGCTGAAAGGAAACGGATGAAATTCTTCTCGACAAATGGCTTTTTTCCTTCTTCTCCATCACCGGCTAACCTAAGGATGAACTGGGTGCAATAGCCGTATCCTTCTTCATCTTCGCTTAATTTAGCCCCGGCATAAGAAGAAATTGGGGCAGTAGGTTCACTTGATCCAATATCGGAATTCCTAGTAATGACATGTCCTTTGACCGCACTTACCATTCCTTCGATTATTTTGACTAATCCAGCTCCGCCAGAATCGACAACACCAACCTCTTTTAAAACAGGAAGTAATTCAGGAGTATGCTTTAAAGATAATTTTGCTTGCTTTAATAGATATTCTAAAGCGTCTTCAATTGATGTATTTGGCTTAACATAATCCTTCAAGGCATCACTTGATTCCCTTATAACAGTCAAAATGGTACCTTCAACCGGTTTCATGACCGCTTTATAGGCAACTTCTTTCGCACTTACTAAGGCTTTTGCTAAATCAAGAGAATTAAGATGCTTCTTTCCTTCAACTCCATTAGCAAATCCCCTAAAAATTTGGGAAGTAATGACGCCACTATTGCCTCTAGCCCCCATAAGAAGGCCTTTAGAGAAATTAGAAGCTACTTCATATATATCATCATATTCCCTGTTTTGGATTTCCTTTGCACCAGAAGTAACGGTTAGGTTCATATTCATCCCTGTATCGCCATCTGGAACAGGGAAGACATTGAGTTGGTCTATTTCTGGATAATGGTTATATAGATTGTTGGAGGCTGAAATATACATCTCCTTCAACATTGTTGCATTAATAGTTTTCATATTATTTGATCTCTTTGATATCCTGTACGAAGACATTGACGCTAGCAAATTTGATTTCGAAAGTCTTCTCTAGTACGTATTTAACCCTTTTTTGGACTTCGGAAAGTATTTCGTTTACCTTGACTCCGTATGCTAAAAACAAATAGACATCTACTTGATATCCTTTTTTGGTCTTTTTCGCATATATGCCTTGGACATAATCTTCGGCATTTAAAAGCTCGCTAATGTTATCACGCAAAGAATTCTTAGAAGCAAGTCCAACAACTCCATAACATTCGCTAACGGCTTTCCCGGCTACTGAGGCAATAGCCTCCGTTGAAATATCTATTCCCCCATAGGGTGTTTTTTGGTTAATACTCATTTTTGCAATTTAAAGTTATTCTTCCTTTGGAAGACATGTATATATTATCTCACTTATAGGAAATTAAGCAAATATCCATATTTTTAGGGTAAATCGGTAAAAAAATAAATAATCCTTTACCAAAATACCCTTATGGTGCACCTATTTTAGAATCAAGGGATTTTCTTGATCAAAAATAAGTTCGCCAAGCAAGTTAAAAGATAACAAAAAGGGGCAAAATACCCCCCATAAAAGAAAAAGCCCGGCAGCGCGCTACTCTTGCCGATTACTCGACTACAATCGCCACTGCGGTGCTTAACTTCTGTGTTCGGGATGGTAACAGGTGTGACCACCGCGCCATCGCCACCAGACTTTTTCGTTTACTCAATGTTCCTTGAAAACCAGATATTATTATCAAACACGTTCTTATCAATTGCAATTTACTTTTTGCGCCTGACTTAGCTTACTCATCTAAATAAAATATAGAATTAGTGAAATTAAGTCCTCGAGCTATTAGTATCAGTCAGCTGAACACGTTACCGTGCTTACACTTCTGACCTATCAACCTCCTGACTTTGGAGGGCTCTTACTTCTTTCGAATGAGAAGTCTCATCTTGTGGTTGGTTTCACGCTTAGATGCTTTCAGCGTTTATCCATTCCAGAGGTAGCTACCCAGCCATGCCACTGGCGTGACAACTGGTATACCAGTGCTCTGTTAATCCCGGTCCTCTCGTACTAGGGACTACTCCACTCAAACTTCTTGCGCCCACGACAGATAGGGACCAAACTGTCTCACGACGTTTTGAACCCAGCTCGCGTACCACTTTAATTGGCGAACAGCCAAACCCTTGGAAGGTACTTCCCCTCCAGGATGTGATGGGCCGACATCGAGGTGCCAAACC
>JALEUF010000139.1 GCA_022781015.1 Caryophanales bacterium | reverse complement strand
TTTTTGCATATCCTCCAGAAGAAAGGAGGTTAATTTTTTGGTTATAATAGAATCTATGTGGTTTCTTAAATGGAGTTGCGATTACTAAGGTATCATCAATAGTAGGAGTCAAAATAACATCACATCTAAACGAATTACCCTTCTTATCAAAATTAGGATAATACGCCTTTAGATGTCTTTTATTTCCTTCTAAAACAAAAGAAATACTAACTTTGCCTAATGAATAAGAGACATCACCTTCACTTGAGTTTGAAGGCATATTAATCTTGCCAAGAGGGAACCATCCCATCTTGCTTCTAGTTATTTCTTTTTTGGAATTAAAATCCAAATAGGAAATAGAAAGCATCGACATATAGCCATTATCTGCAATAGTAAGGGCAATCCCATTATCCTTATTGCCGACATAATAATAATCCCATTCCTTAATCAGGAATTTGGGGGCATTTATCATCTTCCTATCATACTTCTTAACTAGTTTTTTAGCATATCCAGGTTCAGCTAAATTGCCATCTTTGTCCAATAAAGGACCTTCATTCATGTAGTGATCAATTTCCATATCTAAATTATAAAAAGGCTAGATAGTCTTTTAAAGTCCATCTAGCCTAAATTGTCTTATTTTTGCTTTGGAAGCGCCCCAAGAGGCTTAAGCATGTTATTTGATAATATAACTGCTGCCTTATCATCTTTTGGGGAATCGTCTTTATTATCCAATGATACGAATAAATCGAAGAAATTGATTAAATTGCCGATTAATCCCGGCAAAGGGGATTTATCTTTCATGTTGAAGGAAGCTAGTTCAATCAAAGAGAAGATGAATTTGGCCACTACTTCAAAATTACGCTTGCCGATAATAGAAACCATCTTTAGTTCTACATCGTTTAGCTTTTCTAAATCGTCATAGCCATAGGAATTCTTTTGGTTACTAGTCTCTGCTACATAACGTAGATAATCGCTTTCTTCCTTATTGGTAAAATTATAGAAGAATACGGCCTGGTCATGGCTCATTCCCCCATAACTAGAAGCAATTTCCATCATTGTCTGCATAGTAATCATGGCAAATGCACGGCAGAAATTCTTGTCGCTAGAAGAGAATTCATCTTTTTGGATATCCTTATCGAATTCCTTAAAGAAGGCGCACAAAGCCAAATCGACGTTGGAATAGGAGGCAAATGCTTGTTTTTCAATATCTAGTTTTTCCATTATTTAATCTCGCAGATAGAAGGATCGGCCATTGAATTAGAGATGGCATCCTTGATAGTAGTTTCTTTTGATTCGTGTCCATATTTATCAACGCTAGCGGCATCTCTAACTTCGTGGGTAAGACAAGATGGGCCACCAATACATCCACCAGGACAAGCCATACCTTCGATGAAATTGCCTTGTAATCTACCCATCTTGGCTTGGGTAAGGGCAATCTTGCATTGATCGAGGCCACTACAGGCAACTGGTTTCACCTCAAAGTCGATATTTTGTTCTTTCAAGGCTTCCTTAACGGCATCGCTAAGTCCGCCACATCTAGCAAATATCCTTCCAAAATAAGAAGCATTGTCTAATGGCTTTTCTTCTAAAGTGGTCAAGTCGACATTCAAGGCGTCAAGAAGGGCTTGCAATTCTTCAAAAGTAATAACGCAATCGATATATGGTGAACTCTCTTCCCTAAACATTTCCATCTTTTTGGCAATGCAAGGTCCGACAAATACGGTTTTGGCGGTAGGATCGGTTTGCTTGATATATTTAGCAATGGCAGCCATTGGGGATAGGTTTTTGCTAACCTTTCCCTTTAATTCAGGGAAGCTAGTCTCGACATATCTAACAAAAGCTGGGCAACAGCTAGAGGTGCAGAATTTTTCTTCCGCTAAATCCTTAGCCTCGTTAAGTGCAACCATATCAGCACCCAAGGCAGCTTCGATAACATCGGTAAAGCCGATTTTCTTTATCCCAGTTACTACTTGTCCTAATTTAGCATAATGGAATTGGCTTGAAATTGATGGGGCGACAATCATATAGGCCTTATAATTCTTGCCGTTTTCTGCCCCTTTCATTATATCGATGCACTTAGTGATATAGCTTTTGTCCATAATCGCACCGAATGGGCAAGAATATGAGCATTGCCCGCATCTAGTGCATTTAGATTCGTCGATTTCAGTGATGCCATCTTCCCTAGGGTGGATTGCATTGATCTTACAGGCTGCTTCGCATGGCCTTTTCTTGTTAATAATGGCGCCGAACGGACAGGCTTTTGCACAAAGTCCGCAGTTAACGCATTTGGTTTTGTCAATCCTAGCCCTTAAATCATCGCCGAAAGAAATTGCATTACGATGGCAATTCTGGGCACATCTATGGGCTAAACAACCCCTACACATATCAGTAACAGTAATCCCGCCGAATGGGCATTCATCGCAAGCGGCCTCTATTACTTCTAATAGGTTTGGATTGGCCTTGTCTCCACCAAGGGCAAGCTTGATTCTATCTTCTACAATTGCCCTTTCCCTATATACACAGCATCTCATCGTGGCTTTTGGACCAGGGGAAATAACCTTTGGGATATCATGGATATTTTCATCTAGTGTCCCATTATAGTAATTAAGCGCGACTTCTTTTAAGACCTTGTATTTAAGTTCTTGTACCAAAGTGTCAAATTTATTCATTTTCCTTCTCCCTAGAAATACCTTACTTCGATATGTTTTCCTAATTCTTTTAGTTTCAAGGCTAAGTTATCGATTATCTGCATCTTCATCTTGAAGGAGATATGATACCTTTCGTCTTGGTGGGCTGGGTTAACGGCACATCCGACATAGAATTTGATGTCGGTTGCCTCTTCTAGAAGCAATCTAGCAATCCTAGATGCCCCATCTTCTTTATAAGACCAATCAAAATAGCATTTGTTCTTATCTTGATAGTCTTTAGCGTAGAACAATACCTTGTTCAGGGTAATTATACCCTCTGTTGCAAGATCTATCCCATCAATATGTGAAATTGGTGGAATTTCTTCATCGATATAATCAAGTCCACCCCTAACATCGGTATGAAGATATCTAGCAACAATCGAACAAGTAGTACCGCCACATACAATATGGGGATTATCATCATTTAGGAAAGTCGATAACATCATTTCATCATCGTCCTTATTCGTGGCTGGTCCGACTAATAATGATACTCTCTTTCTTTCCCTTCTTCTTACTACTAAAGAAGAAGTGTCATCCCCCGGACGACGATTATAGAGCAAATCGCAGTGGTCTACTAGGATAGAAGCGAGGTTTTTGGCTGAAATTGAGGGTGAATATAGGCTAGTCAGGAATGAAGATATCTCTTCTCTAGTCCAGCCAAAGTTTAGCGACTCACCAACCCCAGCATAAACTGCTCCATCAGAAATAATGGTAAGGCAATCATCTTCCTTAAAATAAAACGATGCCTTCTTGATTATTTTTCCTTCTACCTCAATAGTTTCGTAATTTAGATGTTTTTCCATTCCATCGCGAATAAATATCGGTTCAGGATTATCAAAATTATAGATAACGGCTGAATAATCCTTCTCAATCTTGCAGACTGTGAATGTCGAATAGGCAACATTTCCCCTATCCCTAGCAATCGGAAGCGTCTTGACCAAAGTCCTTGCCCCTTCTTCAATAGAAAGACCCCCTTCAATCATCCTTGATAACATAGATGAAGTTAATGTTGATAAAATGGAGGCAACGACCCCTGAACCAAGTCCATCAGCCAAAACTAAAGTAGTCGATCCATCTTCCCCGACTGTTGTCTGGATATGATCGCCGCAAAGTTCCTCTCCCTTATGGTTGATGGAGAGATAGCCATATTCTAGTTCGGTATTACTTTCCATCTTCTTTATCGATAGTCTTTGCTAAATTTGTAAGGGCGATTTTTGTATTGGCAGCCGATTCGCCTAGTAACTGGGCAATTTCTTGGACAGCCCTCATATTCTTTTCGATGACTTCCCTAGTTATCTTCTCGGTTTGTTTTGCATCATTTAATCTACGTTCATGTTCAAGATGAGTCTGGGTACGGTCCCTAAATATACCCATGACCGATTTATATCTAGAATCATAAGAAATAGAAGCCTCGACGAAGAGGTTATATTTCTCTAATGTGATATGGGCGCATCTAGTTGGGACATTTCCTAGAGCCAAAGCGAATAATTCACTTGGCAAGATTGTATCGATACTTTTCCCAATTACGTCGCTAGATTTGATGTTTAGTAACGCACATAATGAAGGATTTACTAGCTGGATGTCTAGATTTTCATCAGTAACGACAATCCCATTTGGAGTATTCTCAATTATATCTTCATTAAAAGATTTGGCCTTTTCCATAAGGAAAGGAAGGCACATCTCTAAATTAGCCTTGCCCATTAAGACAGCCTTAGCCTTTTCTTTGCAGGTAGGATAACCGCAAGAAGCGCAGTTTAGTTCATCCTTTTTGGTATATTTGCCTAATTTAAATAGGACTTCTTGGATTTGGGATTCGCTAAAATTAGCCTCAGGAAGTGAGATAGGAGTAAATTTCTTCGTTAACTCTTCCTTTTTATATTCACTAGTCTTGAAATCAAGCTTCCCGGCACTAGATTTAATTTCCAATATAGAAGATACTAAAGCCTTCTTGTCTTTTTCAATAGCAGGTCCATTGATGCAGCTACCTTCGCAGCTAGACATCTCGATAAAGCAATTATGGACGTCTCCTTTAGCAATGTTTTCAAGTACTTCTATACATTCATCCATACCAGAGAAAGATAGATATTGTCTAGATGGAGAAGATTTCTCCATCGTGCTCAATATCCCTCCTTCAATCGGGAATAGCCTGGCTTTCGAATGTTCTTCTTTAGCCCCTTCTTTTGCCTCTACTTTAATATTACTAGATGCAAATAATTCGTCTAGTTCAAGGAAAGTAAGGACGCAATCGGGGTTTTTATATCTATCGGCTTCGTCTTTTTTTGCAATGCAAGGACCAATAAATATTACTTTTGCATCAGGATATCTTTTCTTGATATCAAAAGAATGGGCTTGCATTGGAGACAAAAATGGAGCCAAACAATTAGATAAGGATGGGTAATGTTTTTCGATTAATAAATTAATGCTATGACAACAAGTAGAGATAATTACATCATGGCTTGGATCTAAACAATATTCATCATATTGCTTCTTTATAATCGTGGCCCCAATAGCAGTTTCTTCTGCATCGATAAAGCCTAGTTCCAGCAAGGCTTTCTTTAAACTTTCAAAAGAAACCCCATGGTAAGAAGAGCTAAATGAAGGGGCAATTGAAGCAATGCATTTATTGTTTCTAATTAAATCGAGGGCTTTTTGCTTATCATCCCTAATCACTTTGCAAGATTGGGGGCAAACAGAAAAGCACCTCCCGCAAAGAACACATTCATCAAAGATGATGGAAGCTTGCCCATCGTGGAACGAAATTGATTTGGTTGGGCAGTGTCTAATACATTTATAACAGCTGCGGCAATCGTTTTCTCTACTTGTTAATACATGCATAAATTCACCTAGAAAGAAAATAAGGCAGCGAATAAATTCGCCACCTTATTAATTATTTAGTTAATGGGACGATAGTATTCTCGAACAAAGATGCAACTTTATCTTTGGTAATGCCAGTGATGATTTCTCCGTTAATTTTAAACGTGACTCCATCATGACCGCATTGGCCTAGACAAAACGCAGCCTTCAATTCAACTTTATCGTTAAGCCCGAAACGCATTATTTGGTTTCTAGCTTCTTCAATTACATCGCGAGATCCCTTTAAATGACAAGAACTTCCGACGCAGATAGAAACTTCGACTTTTTCCATTAATTACCTTTATAGGCATCCTTCATGATTTGGATCATGTCCTCGACAAGGGGTTCCCTTGGGTTGGCTGGGGTGCATTGATCCTCATAGGCAAGGTATCCTATTTCCTCCAATTTAGAATTATACACTTCTTCATCAGGGATTAGGGAGGCAAAATTCATATCGATGCCAATTTCCTTACCTAAATCCATAACAGCCTTAGACAAAACTAATGTAGCTTCTTCTGGAGTAGATGCCTTTAAGCCAAGGGTACGGCAGATTTCAAGGTACTTCTGGTCGCATTGATATTCTTCATATTTTGGCCAGACGGAGAGTTTTGTTGGTTGAGTTCCGTTATATTTGATGACATGTGGGAGTAAGATTGCGCAGGTCTGTCCATGGATTGTATGGAATTCAGCACCCATCTTATGGGCGATGGAGTGAGTGATTCCAAGGAAGGCATTAGCGAATGCCATACCGGCAATAGTAGCGGCATTATGCATCTTTTCCCTAGCCTTTAAGTCATGTCTACCATCTTTAACTGCACGTGGGAGATAGGTAAATACAAGCTTAATGGCTTCTAGAGCCAATCCATCGGTATAATCACTAGCCATGACAGAAGTATAGGCTTCGATAGCATGGGTAAGGACGTCCATACCGGTATAGGCGGTAGATCTAGCTGGGATGTTAGTTGTAAATTCTGGGTCAACTATTGCAATGCTTGGGGTAAGAGAATAGTCAGTCAATGGATACTTCTTGAGGTTCTTCTTATCGGAGATAACGGCAAATGGAGTGACTTCTGATCCGGTTCCGGAAGTTGTTGGGATACAGATGAGTTTGCTCTTTCTTCCTAGTTCAGGATATTTGAAGGCCCTCTTTCTGATATCCATGAATTTTTGCTTCAAGTCATCGAAATTGACTTCTGGATGTTCATAGAATATCCACATACCTTTAGCAGCATCCATGGCACTACCACCACCAAGGGCGATAATAGTATCAGGTGCAAATTGCTTCATCAATTCGACACCACGTCTAACAGTTGTGATATCTGGATCTGGTTCGACTTCGGCGAATAGTTGATAGGTTACTGGGTTTCTTCTTTGATTCAATTCATCAATGATCTTGTTTAAGAAGCCAAGTTCAACCATGGAGTGGTCGGTGACAATGAATACCTTGCCGACATCTTTAGCAGAGCGGAGGTATTGGATGGAATTACGTTCAAAATAGATCTTTTGTGGTACTTTAAACCATTGCATGGTGTTTCTCCTTTTTCCTACGCGCTTGATGTTAAGCAAATTGATGGCACTAACGTTACCAGCAACAGAGTTATGGCCATAAGAACCGCAACCTAGTGTCAATGAAGGCAAGAAGGAGTTATAGACATTACCAATTCCACCGAAGGTAGATGGGGAATTCCAGATGATACGGATGGCTTTGACTTTGTCGCCAAAGGCATCAGACATAGCTTGTTCTTTGCAGTGAATCGCAGCAGAATGTCCTAATCCACCGAATTCAAGCATCTTTTCGCACATTTCAAATCCTTCGTTATAGTCTTTGACTTTATAGACGGATAAGACTGGTGAGAGTTTTTCTCTAGACATAGGTTCAGAAACACCTACTTCAGAGCAATTGACGGCAATTATTTGGCAAGTGGCTGGGATTTCAAATCCGGCATTCTTGGCAATGTTATAAGCAGACATGCCAGCGACATCGGCATTAAGTCTAGCTTGATCGACATTAGCATCTCCCTTATTGACGCCGAACATGTATTTCTCTAGCATCCTCTTTTCTTCTTTAGAAGCAAAATAGACGCGGTATTTCTTAAACATTTCGACTGTTTCTTTATAGATTGGTTCATCAATAAAGACAGCGGATTCGGAAGCACAGATCATGCCGTTATCAAATGATTTGGATAAGACAACGTCATTGACAGTTTCTGGGATATCGGCACTTCTATCGATATAGCAAGGGACATTGCCAGCCCCGACACCTAAAGCAGGTTTGCCACAGCTATAAGCAGCCTTGACCATGGCATTACCACCAGTTGCAAGAATAGTGGCAACTCCTGGGTGGTTCATTAAGGCGCTAGTGGCATCCATTGAAGGATGTTCAATCCATTGGATGCAGTTTTCTGGAGCGCCAGCTGCAATAGCGGCATCTCTCATGACAATGGCAGCAGCCTTGGAGCATTCTTGTGCCTTTGGATGGAAACCGAAGATTATTGGGTTTCTAGTCTTGATAGCAATAAGAGATTTGAAGATTACTGTTGAAGTTGGGTTAGTAACTGGGGTGACACCGCAGATGACACCAACTGGTTCAGCAATTTCGGTAATGCCGGTGACTGGGTCATCTTTGATGATTCCTACAGTCTTGAGGTGACGCATGTTATTAACGATATATTCGCAGGCAAACAAATTCTTGGTAGCCTTGTCTTCGAAGACACCTCTATGGGTTTCTTCGATAGCTTTACGGGCTAAGATACCGTGGTGATCAAGTCCGGCAACAGACATCTTAGCGACGATATAATCAATCTTTTCTTGATCATAGGAAGCGAAATCGTCCAAGGCTTTCAAGCCTTTCTTGACTAATTCATCAACTTCCTTGATAGCGGCTTGTTTAGCTTCTTCTGGTGAAAGTTTAGTTTCTTTAATGGTAGCCATTATTTTTCCTCCTGTTTGGCTAAAGCGATGTTGAGTCTATGAGACAAAACGGCAAGAGATGAGGCAAGATTAACATTCTCAACAACAATGTTACTTGGGACATCTAGATGTGTTGGGGCAAAATTCCACAAAGCCTTGGCACCACTAGAGATGGCAAGGTCGCAAACTTCCTGGGCCACGCTAGCTGGAACAGTAATGATTGCAATATGGGCATTTAGCCTTGGCAACATGGTCTTGAGTTCATCAAGAGAGAAGATACGCTTTCCACCAATGCTAGTTCCTACTAGGCTAGTATTCGTATCGAACCCAGCTAGTATCTCTAACCCCATTTGCTTGAAGGAAGGGAAATTTAGAAGGGCTTGGCCAAGATGACCAACTCCAATTACTACAGCTGAAGTAGAATCTCTATAGCCTAGGAAAGTCTCTATGTCTTCGATAAGTTGCTTTAATGACCTACCTTTTTTAGGACGTCCTGGTTCTAGCGAGACATTTTGGAGATCTTTTCTTACTTGTTCCTCGCTATAGCCAAGTTTAGCGGCAATGCGAGGGGAAGAAATGGTCTCCACTCCTTCATCGGATAATTCCTTGAAGTATTTCAGGTAGATTGGGTATCTGCCTAGTTGATTCATGGAGAATGTTTTCATATTCTTTTTCTCTCCTTTCTTAACTCTTTCAAGTTACCGATAAAACATTAACGATTTAAAAAACAATTGTAAATAGTTTAAGTATATTTTTACCGATATATCGTTACTGAAACCGCTTTCAAGGTATTTACATAAGAAAAAACGGCTATAAAGCCATTTCTAGAACCATCATAATTGCAAAGCCGATCATAAACGACCAAAGCCCATAATGGACATAATTTCCTTTTCTTGCTTCAGGCAGCAATTCATCGATTGTTACATAAATCATTGCCCCTGCCGCAATAGCAAGTAAATATGGAAGAGTTACGCCTAGATAAGAAGAAATAAATACGGTCAATAAGCCAAAAATAGGTTCGACTATACCTGAAGCTGCACCTAATAGGAAGGCTTTTGGCTTAGATACTCCTTCTTCTAATAAAGGTATAGAAACAGCCGCTCCTTCTGGGAAATTTTGGATTGCTATACCTATAGCTAAGGCTAAAGCAGCCCCAATATGGCTAGCATCATTAGGATTAGCTAATGCCAGCCCACAAGCTAGACCAATTGAAATTCCTTCAGGGATATTATGGATAGTAACGGCAAAAAAGAATTTGGCATTCCTAGATAAACTGGATCTCGGCCCTTCTTCTTCGTTTGAACTTAAGTGCAAATGAGGGATGAGCTTATCCATTAGATAAAGGATAAGGCCACCCAATATAAATCCCGTTACAGTAGGGATGAAACTTAAATAAGAAGGCAAGTAACTACTTTTGTTAGCTTCTTCCATTGAAGGTAAAAGAAGACCAAAGATAGAAGAAGAAATCATAATTCCAGAGGCTAATCCGATTATTATGTTGCCAACCTTATCAGAAAAATTCTTCCTGAAAAAGAACACCAGCGCCGAACCAAGTGTAGTTGCGGCGAATATTATTGTTAATGAGAAAATTGAAGTTCCTAAAGCATCCATGTGAATAAGGATACTACAAAATATATGATCTGATTAATTTAAATGAACTATTTAACTAAATCGGCGATTATTTTATCCATTTCAGTCTTCTTCTTTTTCATATCCATGAACAAGGCGAGTTGGTCTTTGGCCCTTACTAAGTTATGGTCTTCATATTCAATCCTGAAATAATTATCCCCGTCTAGATAATCGGTTAAAAAACGCAAACCGCATTCATAAGTCATAATCATCGCGCCATATGGGAGATAACTTATTTCATCTTTAGTCAAAGAAGAACCGCATTTAGAGAGGAATCCTTCTGCAAAAGACTTGAAATATTCTAGGTTTAAGCCGACTTTGGATAAATCTTTTTCATCTTCGCCAGCATAATTTGCCCCAAATCTAATCGCATCGCCAAAATCATTCATCGCATATCCAGGCATGACTGTATCTAAATCTATGACACATATTGCATGTTTGCCTTCCCCATCGAATAAGACATTATTTAATTTTGTGTCATTATGGGTAACTCTTAATGGATATTTGGTTTTATCTAATTTAAAGAAAATCTCGGCATATTCTTTATTGTCTAGATATCCTTTTATTGCTTCTTTACAGCTAGAAGCACGATTCACCTTATCCTTATTTAATATAGATAGGAAGGTTTCCATCCTTTTATGGGTATTATGGAAATCAGGAATTGTTTCAAATAAGGTGGAAGAAGGATAATCTGCTAAATCATTTTGGAAAGAACCAAAGGCTATTCCTGCTTGCTTGAATATTTCTTTATTATCAATCGAGCAATAGCAGACACTAGGATCGATAAATACATAGCCGCGATAGAAATTATGGCTATCATCAACATAGTAAGGTTTTTCGTCCAAAGTATGGATTAATTCTAGACATTCCCTTTTTGGATCCCCTCCCCTAGAAAGTACTTTCTTGCGGAGGAATTTGGTGACATTTTCGATGTTGGCCATTAATTCTTTAGCATTTGGGAAGACATCGATATTGATACGTTGAAGGATGTATTTAGTTTCTTTGCCATCATTTTCCTTGAATGTTAAAAAATATGTTTCGTTAATATGGCCGATTGTATTTAATTCGTAATGGATTAATTCCCCTTTAAAATCAAATTTCGAAATTGCATCTAACAATTTTTCTTTGCTTATTTGTTTCATGAAATTACCTTCCTAGGAGTAACAATTGCAATTATGATACAAGAAATAACTTTTAACAAACAAAAAACGAATTTAGAACTAATTTAGTCAATTAATCAATATTTTAGTCAAAAAATAGTTATTGAGTCTATTTGGAAATAGTTGCCTTCTTGTTATAGATAGAAACCATATCATCTAAAAAAGAGACCGATTCCTTAGATAATATATTAATAGGTATATATAGCATCTTTCCTTTTTCTAATGTCAATGCGTATACCCTTTTTAGCCTAGCAATGTTATTTAGGTTACCATTGGATTCAAATTCATCTGAATAAATCCTATAGGAATAATAAGGAAAAGAATCAGGTTCATTCTTAGTTAGATTAATGTTAATATTCCCTTTTAGATATTTGTTATATCCATTGAATAATCCAATAAATGGGGATGTTAACATTATTAAAATGCCTAAAAATATCAGGATTAATCCTAGTATTGGGATAATAGGACTTTGGGCAAGCGTCGTAGCTTTATCCCTTAGAAATAGGTATAAGCCTATTCCCAATAAGACTAGTCCAATTGTAAAAGAAATTATAACTGAATTAGACTTGACGCTTAATTTATCTTTTACCTTGCCTTTATAATTCGAGGGAAATGAAATATTAATTTGGTCCATGATTATATTATTTTGAGCCAAAACCAATCGTAAGAAAACTATTTTTTTAGCCAAATATAACCAATAGATAAGATTTTTCGTTATTTTTTTCTTCCCTAAAGTCTAGATTAAGATATAATATGACAGCCCAAAGGAAATTAGGCATTAAAGCGGTCCATTAGCTCAATTGGTTAGAGCGTGCGACTTATAATCGCAAGGTTCGGTGTTCAAGCCACCGATGGACCACCACGGAGAAGTACCCAAGTGGCTGAAGGGGTTGGTCTTGAAAACCGATAGTGGGGTCACTCCCAGCTGGGGTTCGAATCCCCACTTCTCCGCCAGTTTGAACTTCCGACACGCATGAAAAGCGTGTCTTTTATTTAGTGAAATTTAGTGAAAAAATAGTGAAAATTATAATCGTCTATTTTAATAAACGGATGACATAAAAGTATCCATGCTTTCTTTATTTATAATTACTTAAAAGAAATTTCTGGAGGCAATTAGGTGACTATAACATTAGTTAAAATAAATAAAGAAGATGCAAAACTTTTTAAAAGATATTGCACTTCCCATAAAATTTCTTTATCAAAAGCATTCAAACATGCACTTCTAGAAAAAATCGAAGATGAATTCGATTCTAAAGAATTTAGCAAACAAATCGAGAGTTTTAATAAGAACCCGAAAACATATTCACTTGATGAATTAAGGAATGCAAATAATTTATAAACAGAATAAAGAACTATATGTTCTTATTTCTTTTTTTAAATATACATCTAAATACTATAGAAACTAAATTATATCAATCTTACCGATATAAAAAGGGCAGCAATAACGCTACCCAATAAATGTAATTCTGATTTATCTTTGGACTCTGCCACTTCCACCGCTAGAGATAAGTTTCTTTACCTCATCGACGCTAACCATGTTGTAATCGCCTTCGATTGAATGCTTTAGACAACTTGCGGCAGTTGCAAATTCTATCGCATCTTTCGAACTATAGTCATTGACTAAGGCATATATTAATCCAGCGGAGAAGCTATCCCCACCGCCGACTCTATCGACGATATGGACATTATATTCTTTGGAGAAATAATAATCTTCTCCATCAAATAGCATGCTGGCCCACTTATTATCAAAGGCACTTATTGATGTCCTTAAGGTAATGGCGACTTTCTTGAATCCAAATGTTTCCTTTAATTGCCTTGCGACATCTTTATAACCTTCCTTATTTAATTTGCCGGAATTGACATCTGTTTCAGAACTCTTGATCCCAAATACATCACTTGCATCTTCTTCGTTTCCAATGCAGACATCGACATATTTAGCAATCTCTGACATGGTGATTTTAGCTTCTTCCTTGCTCCAAAGCTTATTCCTGTAATTAAGGTCACAAGAAACTATGACGCCTCTTTTTTTGGCCTCTTTACATGCCATAATCGATATTTTGGCCATGTTTTCATTTAAGGCCGGGGTGATTCCAGAGATATGGAACCATTTGGCATCTTTAAATATGACATCCCAATCATAATCGCTTTCCTTAGAGAAATAGAAGGCAGAATATTTACGGTCATAAATGACTTTCGATGGTCTTTGGGAAGCACCTTTTTCTAGGTAATATATGCCCATTCTATTCTCGTTATCCCTAACGATATAATCGGTATGGACACCATATCTTCTTAATGAATTAAGCCCAGATTGGCCAATTTCATTAGTTGGTAATTTGGAGACAAAATAAGCATCAAGGCCAAAATTAGAAAGGCTTACTGCTACATTAGCCTCCCCTCCTCCAAATGTTGCTTCATAATCTGAAGATTGGACGAAACGAAGATAATCAAAAGGCTGAAGCCTTAGCATTAATTCACCAAATGTAACTATTTTCATTTTTATAATCCTCTAACCTTATTGACGGCTTCTTTGGTTTTGGAAGTCATTTCTTCTTTGTTGCCCTTCATCATAAAGCTGCCACCACAGGCAATAATCTTATTAAAAGATAGATAATCGTTGATATTATCTAGGTTTATCCCTCCAGTAGGCATGATCTTAATAGAAGGGAAAGCACTGCAGATAGCCTTGATTGTAGCTAATCCCCCATAATTAGAAGCTGGGAAGAATTTAACAACATTGATTCCTAAATCCAATGCTTCCATTATCTCGGTTGGAGTAACTGTTCCTGGGAGATAAGGGATATTGTTTTCTTTGCAAATAAGGGCAACATCCTTACTTAATCCAGGAGAAACAATGAATTTTGCCCCTGCTTTTATGGCATCTTTACATTGAGTTGCATTTATTACAGTCCCTGCGCCTAAAATTACTTCTGGGTATTTTTTAGAAATTATTTCGATTGCTTCTTTGGCAACCGGAGTCCTAAAGCAAACTTCTGCAATAGGAAGTCCCCCGTCAATTAAAGCCTCTATTTTATCGCTTACTTCGTCTAAGGAATTAAGCACAACGACTGGAACGATTTTTAATTCGCTAATTTTGCTATAGATATCCATTTTATTCTCCTAAAGCCTTCTTGATATTATTATAGGAAATATCTTCGACTAATTTTAATCCTGCCTCCAAGGAATATTCACCTTTTTCTATTTTTTCTCCAACGAAATTGCACAATATCCTTCTAAAGAAGTCGAAACGTGAATAGCTAGAGAAACTTCTAGAATCGGTTAACATCCCAAAATTAGTACCTAGTATTGCATATTCTGATATTACATCGAGGTTATATTTGATTCCACCGACCGTGTCATTAAACCACCAGGCTGGGCCAATTAAGACATTCCTAAATGCCCCAGAAATGCAGCTAATTGCCTTTATTGAATTTGGATTAAGGGTATATAAGACAATTGTAGGCCTATCCTTGTCTTCGATTGAATCTAGCAATTTAATCAGATTATCAATATCGATTTCCTTGCCCATGACATCAAATCCATGGTCAGGTCCAAGGAGTTTGAATTCAGGGGTATTGATATTTCTAGTAACTGCAAAATGGAGTTGGACAATCAAATTCCTCTTCTTATATTCTTTTAAGAGGAACCTAAATAGATATCCAGTTAAATATGATTTGCTAATTTCATCTAGGTTATTTAGATTTAAGAAAGCCTTGCTAGCTTCTTCTTTAGAATATATTCCTTTTGGGAAATCTTTAAATCCATGGTCAGTAATCTTGCATCCTTTTGATTTAAAGTAATCAATTCTAGCAATAAGAGCTTTTTCGAGTTCATCTAGAGT
>JALEUF010000065.1 GCA_022781015.1 Caryophanales bacterium | reverse complement strand
AAATAATTATCCACCAGACAATCTGGTGGTTTTGCATTTTCGGGCAATATAGCCCTCTGCTACCAGCCGCCACCCAGTGTGGCTGCGGGAAACGAACCAACGCCCGCATTGGCTACTGGCTATCCGTTGAACGGATCCCCGTCGAAGTCAATCGTCAGCTGGACGGCCATTTGGTCTTCCTTAAGCTGATTTCGGATGTACTCCTCGATCTTCTTCGTGTTCTTTCCGACAGTGTCAACGTAATATCCACGGCACCAGAATTCTCGGTTCCGGTACTTGAACTTGGCGTTGCCCCACTTCTGGTATATCATTAGCGACGACTTGCCCTTCAGATATCCCATTATCCCGGAAACCGAGAATTTGGGAGGGACCGAAATCAGCATGTGCACATGGTCGGGACAGACTTCCGCCTCGTGGATGGTTATCCCCTTCCATTCGCAGAGTCTCCTGAGAATTGCACCGATTTCAAGCCTCTTGAGCCCATAGAATTCCTTCCTCCTGTACTTGGGGGCGAACACTATGTGGTACTTACAGTTCCAGCAAGTATGCGCTAAACTAATGTTGTCGAGATCTTTCGGCATTGTGCCTCCTGTCAATTGCTTGCGTTGGTCCGCAAGGCAATTGTAGGAGGCATTTTAAGAAATGTCCAAAACTATAAGTTCTACCGAACTCCCCGACTATCGGGGAGTTTTCACTCGCTTGCCACTACGTGCAAGCTCAAACACAAAAAAAGCGTGATTTCTCACGCTAATTATTAGAATTTCTTACGACGTGCTAATTTGGATTTCATCTTTCTCATAAGCGCTGGCTTCAAATAAGCTTCACGTTTACGGGTTTCAAGAAGGATACCGGATTTGTTAACGCCTCTTTTGAAGCGGCGAAGAGCATCATCGATAGTTTCGCCTTCGCGAACAACTGTCTTAACGGCCATTTAATCTCACTTCCTTCCTGCTAGTGCCTGAATAGGATACTATAAACGGCAAGTTAAAATCAATAAGTTTTTATTTGAATTTCTTACTTTTCTTCCATTATTTTAACAGAAGCAGAACATCCAATCCTAGTGGCACCAGCCTTAACCATGGCTAAGGCTTCTTCTTTAGTATGGATTCCACCGCTAGCTTTGATTTTACAAGCACCTTGTAAGGTCTTGTTCATAAGTGAAACGGCTTCAACTGTAGCTCCGCCTTTAGAGAAGCCAGTTGATGTTTTTACGAAGTCGACTTTCTCTTTGGCGCAGATTTTGCAGATTTCGACAATTTCTTCATCAGTTAACAGGCAAGTTTCAAATATTACTTTCAAAACATGGCCTTTGGTGGCTTTTCTAATCTTGTCGATTTCTTCTTCGATTGCTTCATAATTATGGTCTTTAGCATCGGAAACATTGATAACCATATCGATTTCATCGGCACCTTGAGATAATGCCAATGTAGCTTCCATCCATGTTATTTCAGGAAGAGTTGCGCCTAATGGGAAGCCAATTACAGTGCATACTTTAACATCAGTACCCTTTAATTCTTTAGCGGCTAAAGAGACAAAATCAGGATTAACGCAGACAGAAGCAAAATCATATTGTCTTGCTTCAGTGCATAATTTGATGACATCTTCTTTTTTAGCATCTGGTTTTAATAAGGTGTGGTCGAATAATTTATTGAATTTTTCCATTTGTTTTTCCTCTTCTATATATTACCTAGATTTTCCTTATAACTCTAGTTCAAGTTATACCCAGGTAAAACACAAGAATTACTTAGTTATATTTCCATATATATAAGAAATAAAAAACCATCTCGAGCGAGATGGAATTTCTTATTTGCTTGGTGCGTCTTCTTCTTTAGAAATGTGTAAGACTTCCTTGCCGTTATAATATCCGCATTTTGGGCAAACGTGGTGAGAACGAATCATTTCGCCACAATGTGGGCAAGCAACTAATCCAACGACATTTAGTTTGAAGTGTGAACGACGTAACCTTTTCCTAGTTTTACTAGTTCTTCTTTGTGGTACTGCCATGGCCTAAATCTCCTTTGAACGTGTCAAATTATATAAACAAAAATTTGAATAACAAGGAAAAAAGTGAGACGATGTCAAAAAAATTCCAAATTAATCCGATGAAATCGAAGAATCGAATATTATTGTTTTGATTTCTCCTGTCAAAGAAACTGGGCTATTTACCCCTACCAATAGATAATTTGGAGTATGTCCATATGCAATATGCTTCTCTTCGTCATACGATTCAAACAAGACGTCTAATGGCTTTCCTATGAATTGTTTTTTATATTCTTCTCTTAATTGCTTTGATAATTCAATTAATTTATGAGTTCTTTCTTTTTTAATTGAAGGATCAAGTTGAGGTAAGGTCGCTGCATAGGTTTTTGGCCTAGACGAATATGGGAAAACATGGATCTCAGAGAAATTAGCCTTCTTGCAAAAATCCATAGTTTCTAAGAATTCTTCCTCGGTTTCTAAAGGAAAACCTACGATTACATCGGTAGTTATTGCAATTCCTGGCCTAGCCATTCTTATTTCATCAAGTTTAGAAAGGAAAGCATCTGTATCGTATTTTCTTTTCATTCTTTTAAGAACACTAGAAGAGCCAGACTGCAAAGGAATATGCAAATGAGGAACAATTCTTTCTTCAGTTTTTAATAGATGTATAAGATGATCATCTATCTCGCTTTCTTCAATCGAAGATATCCTTAATCTCTTTATTGATGGGACTTTTTGAAGTATAGATTCAATTAAAGTCGAAAGATGAAAAGTTCCATCTCCTAAATCTTTCCCATAAGCACCTATATGAATTCCAGTCAAAATAATCTCATTATATCCTAATTCAGCGAGTCTTTTGGCTTCGTTTATCGCATCTAGTGGGTTTCTTGAACGCGAATTTCCCCTAAGCTGAGGAATATAGCAATAAGAACAGAAATTGTCACAACCATCTTGAATCTTTAGGTAAGCCCTAGCATTGACTCCGAAACTTCCTAATCCGAATTCCTCATAGGTTTCTTTTCTAACGCTAGGTTTTACATCGACAATTTTTTGATGAGTTTTATTAAACTGATTTATATAATCAATTGCTAAATGCCTATTGCTAGAGCCAAGAACTATATCAGCCCCCATATCAGCAACTAATTGGGCGTTTGATTGGGAATAACATCCCATAACCAAAAGAATGCCATCTTTGTTTTTGCTTTTTAACGATCTTATGTGTTGCCTTGATTTTTGGTCGGCCGTCGAGGTTACTGAACATGTATTTAAGATGATTACGTCTGCCTGACTAGGCGAATCGGTTTTGGTATAGCCTAGATTATCTAGTTCAGTTGTCAAAAGAACAGTTTCATAGGAATTAACCTTGCAGCCAAGTGAATGTGAATAA
This sequence comes from Caryophanales bacterium, assembly GCA_022781015.1. Classification (GTDB taxonomy): domain Bacteria; phylum Bacillota_I; class Bacilli_A; order RFN20; family CAG-826; genus Alloenteromonas. The sequence continues at coordinate 3,141 of JALEUF010000065.1, read as the reverse complement.
TATTTTTTCATTTTGAGGTATCTTTCTATTTATCTATGCCAAATTTCTTAATTTCTTTCGCAGTTATAGAATTAATCAATGTACTTGAAATCAACTTTTTTTCTACTAATTTTTCACCAAGAATTGTCTTATTACTTAAATAATACGCTTCTACAATATCCTTTAATCTTTCCAGCATATGATTGATTTGAGGATTCCTTAAATAGATATCAAACAAGCATATTTTCGCATCTAATCTGCCTTGAGGATTTACGAAGTAAACCCTGCATGCATCATAATCATAATAAGCACTATATCCATTCCTTTTGTCTATGCATATTAGCCTGGTGAAGAAGGAATCATATATTCTAGACCCGTAATAATCGAATGGATCCACAACCACTGCATCAAAGTTCTTCTTTAGATATTTATATGGGGCAGCCAATAACTTCTCTAAATGGTTTAGATAAATATCATTGACGCTTTTTGAGAATATCGGAATGTATATTTTAGTCCCATTATCTTCAAAGTATGGTAACGAATCCACAACCTTATTCATCGCTTCTTTTATGGAAGAGGAATTCGGATCTGGTTTATCGCCTTTCGAAGTATCGGCTTTGGCTATTTTGATATAGCTAGATTCAATTAGTTTCTTGTTTTGAATTGCCCTGATTATCAAATTAGCCCTGATAATATCAAAAGAATCCGAAGCCTTTTTGAATATCTCAAAATTAGTTGTTTCATTTAACAACGAGGAATTATCGAGGAAAAAACGCATCTCGGAGCATTTTTCAAAGCCACAGTTCCTTTGCTTTTTCTCTAATGTTTCAAATAAATCCATTAATTATTCCTCGTCTAATGCAGAAAATAAGCTGCAGCAGTATAAAGCAGCCGTTTCAGCTCTTAATATTCTCTTTCCAAGTGATACAGGTTCAAAACCAGCCTCTATTGCCTTATTAACCTCTTCTTTGGTAAATCCTCCCTCTGGGCCAATTAGAATCAATGTAGACTCGTTTTTGTGGGAATTTAGGCTAGATAGCAATGTTGAGGATGATCCTCTTTCTTCTTCATAAGGGATAATCTTATGTTGATAATCTAATTTTAATAAATCGTCGAATTTTATATATTCGTTAACCTCTGGAATGGAATTCCTTCTGCATTGTTCGGCGCCTTCTTTAGCAATTTTGCATAATCTAAGGTATTTATTGTCCTCTTTGCTCTTTGGCTTAACTATGGCTCTATCTGAAATAACCGGATAGAAACTAGAAACGCCTAATTCAGTTCCTTTTAATACAATTAATTCATTATGATCGCCTTTTAATAAGCAAAAAGCCAGTCCTAATGATGAATTATTTTCCCTGCAATCGACCTTTTCTAAAATATCTGCCTTTAAAGGCTCAAGAGAAGTTATCTTGCATCTATAGGTTATATTCTTATCGCTTAATTCGATTTCTTCTCCTACAGTGGCTCTTTTTACAGATAAAAGATGGTGAAGCGAATCATTATCCAATTCAACTTCCCCAAAAGAATTGACGCTACCAAAATAATGCTGCATCAGCGCAAGAACTCCCCTTCTCCATCTTTTAAGGAATCCTTTTTAAGATAATAAAGTCCTAAAAATAGATAGATTACGAATAAAATTATAAAAGGTAGCAAAAAAGCTAAATAATAATTCTTAATCGCACCAGAAAAATATAATATTAAGCCCAGGCAGGCAATGAATAAGATGGATATAGCAATGTTGATATAGGCCATCTTTTGCTTATGAATATAGAAATTATGGACTCCAACCATTCCTAAAAGCATGCAAAGTAAGGCAAATTTCTTATGTGACTTGCTCTTATATAGGCTAATATCTTCCCCATATTTACCAAAAGATGTCGTAACATCCATGGTTTTATAATTATCCTCGATAGGAGAAATCCCTCCACAATGAGGACAAACATCCCTATCAAATTTTGAAATTTCTTTTTTACAATACTTACAATAAGGCATACCTATATAAGTATAGCAAGAAAAAAGAATTCGTTTAGGGTAAAAATGAAAAATAGACTAGTTATTAGCCAGTCTATTTAGAGAATTTTGATTTCCATTTGGCGAAGATTGAATCTTTCTTCTCACCTTGAGCCCTGAATTCTTCAAGCAATTCCTTTTGAGCCTTGCTTAATTTGGTCGGGGTCTCAACTTTGATATGAAGATATTCATCGCCTGGATTGCCACTTCTAAGGTCTTTGACGCCTCTTCCCCTGATTTTAAGGATTTGTTGAGGCTGTGCGCCCTCTGGAATCTTGACTTCGACTTCCCCATATACAGTAGGCACATCAATCGTTATACCTAAAGCACAATCAACAAATGAAAGCGGTATTTCTAGGTGGATATCATTGCCTTCACGCTTGAATATTTCATGATCTGCAACCAATACTTCGACATATAAGTCTCCATTTGGTCCACCATTTATTCCTCTGCCGCCTTTTCCAGCAACCCTAATTTGCTGTCCGTTATTGATGCCGGCTGGAATATTTACGGTTAAGTCTTTCTTGACCCTAGTATAGCCAGCACCGCCGCATTCATGGCATTTATTCTTGATTATCTTACCAGTGCCACCGCAATGCGAACATGGGCTTTGGGACTGCATCATTCCAAATATCGTCCTATTTTGGGTAGTTACATATCCGCTACCACCACAATATGGACATGTTGTAATTGAACTTTCATCTTCAGCACCAGAACCATGGCAATGTTCACATGGCTCATCGTAAGTAAGAGGTATCTTGACCTTTGTCCCTAAAATAGCATCCATGAAGGAAATCCTAATTCTAGTGACTGTATCATCTCCTTTTGAAGGGCCAGATGAAGCTCTTGAACTTCTTCTAGATCCGCCTCCTCCAAAGAAAGAATTGAAGATATCGTTTAAATCTACATCGCCGAAACCTGCAGAAGAGAACCCTTGTCCAAATGGACCTCCTCCACCCATTGACGATCCCTGTTCGAATGCAGCATGTCCGAATTGGTCGTATTGTTGCCTCTTGGTGTCATCTTTTAAGACATCATAGGCCTCCTGTACCTCTTCAAACATCTTAGGTGCATCTGGGTCATGGTTGATATCGGGGTGATATTTCTTAGCTAACTTACGGTAAGCAGACTGGATTTCTTCTTTCGTGG
>JALEUF010000123.1 GCA_022781015.1 Caryophanales bacterium | reverse complement strand
TTTGGACCGAATAGATATGCTCCGACTAATACAGGGATATGAAGCAATGTAAATGATATAAATGGGGTAACTGCGATAAAGCCGATATTTGGGACAAATGTAAAGATAACAATCAAGGCGATAAAGAAGGCATCAATTACCATCATCTTGATTCTTTTTGAAGTATCTATTTCCTTATTATGGAAACTAGGGTAGATAAAGAAAGTAAGCATTATTACTAGGGACAATAGAATTATCCCAACTATAGTTAGATTCATATTAATTATTTCCTTTTGCTATATAGATGAAATAACCCATCTAGAAGCAAGCTTGGGTCATAGGTGAATTCACTTAGAAGAGGGTAGACAAAAGAAGAATACCCTCCAGTTAGGATTAGGCTTGGCTCTTGTTTTAGTTCTTTCTTGAATAAATTTGCCATTCCCCTAACTAAACAGGCATTTCCATAGGTAAAAGCCGAATTCATCGAATCAGGGGTATTCTTTCCAATCGGGGATTTAGGGATAGAAAAATCTACTTCTGGCAATAAAGCGGCGTTGCTAACTAAGGCTTCTTTTGATATTTCTAGTCCTGGCCCAATCGCACATCCAATAAAAGTCGCATTCTCATCTAGGGCGATTATTTTATTCGCCGTACCTAGATCTACTATAATCGCAGGTAATTTGTATTTAGCTTTCGCCCCTACGCAATCTGCAATCAAATCCGATCCCACTTCTTTTGGATTATCAGTTCTAATTGCTATCCCGGTTTTTAATTTAGGGCCTAATGTCAATGGTTTAACATTAAATAATTTAGTTATGACATTGACCCATTTCTTCTCTAAAATCGGGACTACACAAGAAATAATCGCTCCCTCGACATCAAAAAGACTTTCCTTATAAGGAGAGAGTAAATTGATTAAGGTAGACTCGATTTGGTCAAGCGTAAAACTAGAATCGCTTTTCAATTTGAATTCTTTTACTAGGGATGAATTGTCATAAAACCCTAGGTTAGTAAGCGTATTACCAACATCAATGGCAAGTACCATGTTTCTTCCTTCCATTGCTTTGGTCTATCCAAAGATAGTACCAAGCAAGAAGATTATAGATGAAATATATCTAAATTCCATTGAATATAAATTAAATAGAAGCATCTTGCCTAGAAAGCGATGCATTCCGAACTCTTTATCGAATGGGGTAAAAAGAAAAACCCCTATTGCTAGGGAGAGGACAGGAGTCTCCTATTCCTCATTTAGATTGAACCTGGTTCTTTCGAACAGCTCAACATTATAATATCGTTGTTTCATCAAGACTCAAGTATATCTATTAAAAAAGGACCAGGTTTTATCCTGATCCAATTAGATAGATAAGAAATTATTTCTATCTAGGAAGTAAGTAGAAAGAGAAAGGCCCTATATCAGTCCTGCCGTTAGTTAGCCTCTTTTTCTTAAATACAAAAGTGTAATCGGTTCCGCTTGAACCCCCATGGAAATCTAATGTTGCATTACCTGTGGCAGTTTTATTCTCCTTAGTTCTATGGTTATAGGTGTAATAGACATTATTAGTGGCATCGCCATATCCGTTATCGGTTTGGTAAGACCATTGTATAAACATATCTTGTCTCTCACCTGCCGGAACCGTAAAGTCCATTATGAAATAGATACTTTCTCCAACAGGAATATCTAGATTGATTGTACTGCTATTTGTATATCTTCTTCCGTCTGCTTTTGGTTCACCAAATACTAATGTTTCAGCATGGGCTTTAACAAATGTTTTACCCATTAATTTCTCTTTATAACTTGTTGAAGAGAAGCCTGCCAAAGGAATAGTTATATCAACTACATCCCCTTTTGTAACAAGAGAAGTTTGTCCTCCTGCAGATAATGACATCAATTTTACGCGCATCGGGAATTCTCCAGTTCCGACGATAATATCATTGGTTCTAAGAGTGCCCGCATCAACATGTACATTGCTGATAGTTATTAGTTGATTTAAATTATCAACTTCGAAATCGTCTTCGCTAGTTGAGGTAGTAACCGATAAGGCTGCCCTATCATAAATAACAACCGATACGATTGCTTGACTTGGATTAAGATATCTAGGTGTGAAATTAGACAAATTGAAGTATACTTTCTCGACTGGAACCTTATATCTTCCGGCTGCGCTATAATCCTCTCCATCAAGTAATAAAGTAAGAGTTATTTTTTCATTTGTTGCGGGAATAGTTGCCTCAACTTCCATTAATTCAATATAGTCAACAACCATATTTGGTACAAGGGCAGAGAAATCGATTGTATTGACCTTTACACCTAATGGCTTGATTTCATATTTAGCAGTAGCAAGTTCTCCTTTTAGATAAGTTGAACTTCCCCTGTTATAGATCCTAACATCATACATTCCGGCATCAGTTGGGGCTACATTAGTATATGAAGAGGCATCTTCAGCTTCCTTTTTGTATTGGATTTCACATAAAGGGGCGATTCCGGCATCAATTTGATAAGAATTAGTTGGGATAGCTAATGGCTCACCTCTATAAGTTGCTGGGGTTATGGTTTTAAAGCTAGCCTTGCCAGCTAAAGTCCTTTTGTATCCACATAAAGAACAATCGGTAGAATCTGGATTTTCAAATACATGGTCAAATTGGCCGATTAAAATAGATGCATGTTCTTCGCAGTCGGTAAATTTGCCATGCTTGAATTCATCTTGGGACTCATACCTAAATGTATGTTCTGCTTCGTTCCTATACATTGTATCATGGCCTTCGCAGGTAGTTTGCTCATAATGTTTTTCTGGATCATAGGCCCATGTCCATTCATGGGTAGCAGTATTTTCGATAGTCCTACTAGTTTCATATGAACATACCGAGCATGTTCCCTTTTCTACTTTATCTACATGGAATCCGGCAGGAGTCTTTTCGCTCCAAACAAATTCATGATTGCCTAAAGAAGAGTTTTCGGTGCAGTCGCTATCTTTGCATTTATGCCAGTGCTCAGTTTCATTTGTAGTCCAACTAGTCTCAAATTCATGGACATGGACAATAGTCCTTGTATAGCCACATACATTACATGTTGCATCCTTATCATCATCATAGACGTGAGGCGCAACGCCATCTTTTAAGGTAGTGTGTTCGCAAGTTGCAGCATGCCAATGCTCAGTTTCGTTATTGCTCCATCCGCTAGCAAATGTATGGGTATGGATTGATGGGGTTTCTGTTTTTGTTGTTGTTTTAGTCTCGCTTTCGCTACTACTAGGCTTCTCACCACACGAAGCAACACCAAAACAAAAAGAAACAAAGGCAGGCATCATCAATATTTTGAATTTTGTATTATGTTTCATTTTCTTTTCCTCTTTATCTTTTAAAGTAAATAACAAATATTAAATCTAACGATTTTATAAAACCTAAAGCTCTTCTAATTGCACGTTCCTCCTTATTTATCTAACTCCCATTTGGCAAAAAATAGCCAAAAGGATCTATAAAACTAAAATTCAAAATGAATTACTTTCACCTATGCATATTAAAAGGCAAAAGAGGCCTTCAAAATTAATGAAGGTACAACTTCCATTGCCTTAATGATTGAAATTGGTGCGATACGTGTATTCATTTTGACAAGAAAACTCTAACAAAAGGAACGTGAAAG